>NZ_JBEZZB010000134.1:0-29291 GCF_040638955.1 Actinoplanes sp. NPDC024001 | reverse complement strand
GCCAGCGCCGTCTCGAGCCGGTCGAAGCGACCCCCAGCTGCAGCCGCACGAACCGGCCGACCGCCAGCGCCGTCTCGGGCCGATCGAAGCGACCCTCAGCTGCAGCCGCACGAGCCGGCTGACCGCCAGCGCCGTCTCGGGCCGATCGAAGCGACCCTCAGCTGCAGCCGAGCGAACCGGCTGACCGCCAGCGCCGTCTCGGGCCGATCGAAGCGACCCCCAGCTGCAGCCGCACGAACCGGCCGACCGCCAGCGCCGTCTCGGGCCGATCGAAGCGACCCCCAGCTGCAGCCGCACGAACCGGCCGACCGCCAGCGCCGTCTCGAGCCGGTCGAAGCGACCCTCAGCTGCAGCCGGGCGAGCCGGCTGACCGTCGGTGTCGTCTCGGGCCGGTCGAAGCGACCCTCGGGTGCGGCTGGGCGAATGGGCTGCCCGCCAGGGCTGGCTGGTGCGGCGGCAGGCGGCGCGGGCGCGCGGGGCGGGCCGAGCGCGGGCGCGCGGGGCGGGCGCGAGGCGCGGGCGCGCGGGGCGGGAGGTGGAGACGGGTGACGGTGGAGCGGCGCGGTTGAGGGCCGGGCGGGCAGGTGAGGGCGGAGGCGAGCGCATGGCAGCGCGAAAGCGTGGTGGAGAGGGAGAGGCCGGAAAGGAGTTGCACGGCATTCGGATCCGTGAAAGCGTGCCTGCGTGATCGCATGACGGCATGCGATCCCTGTCTGCCGAGAGAGTGACGCCTGTGATCCCGGCCCGGCCCCGCGGCCGTCGCTGAGCGGCCCTGCGCCCACGCACGCCCACAGTCGTTTCTCCTTCTCTCGAAAAGGCTTTCTCACCATGGATCTGCGCATCCAGCGCTCCGTCGTGTCCCATCTCCGCACCCGCCCGAAGGCCGTGGAGACCGGCCCGTTCGTCGTCGGGATCGACCCGGACACCGACAGTCCGCACATCAACTACGCGACGCCGCTGCCCGGCGCCGCCGTCACCGCCACCGACGTCACCGCGCTGGTCGAGACGTTCACCGCGGCCGGCCGTAAACCCCGCCTGGAATACGTGACGAGCAGTTCGCCCGGCCTGGAGGACCTGCTGCTCGCCGCGGGGTTCGCCGTCGAGGCACGACACGAGTACCTGATCTGCACGCCGCGTACGTTGGGTGCTTTCTCCGTACCGGAAGGGGTGCTCCTGGCGGAACCGGAGAGCGACCCGGACCGGGCCGCGTTGATCGTGGCGTTGAACGAGGCGTTCGGCGAGGCGCCGCAGGCGTCCGAGGCGGACGTCGCCCGGCTGCGCCGCAACCAGGAGCGCGGGGGTCTCGCGCTCGCGGCCGTCGCCGGCGCTGAATGCGCTGGTGGCGGCCAGGCGATGCCACCGCAGGACGGCGTCAGCGAGATCGGCGGCATCGGGGTGCGGGAACCGTTCCGGCGCCGCGGCCTGGGTGGCGCGATCACCGCGGAGATCGCCCGGCGGATCTTCGGCCGGGGTGTGGAGATCGCCTGGCTGGAGGCCGGCGGTGACGACTCCTGGCGGGTGTACGAGCGGGCCGGCTTCGCCCCGGCCGGCCGCCGCCTCTACATCTCGCGTGCCTGACCAGCGCAATCGGTAGAACGGGCCGTGCCCCCGGCCTGGTCGGACGGGCGGCACGGTCCGGCAACCCGGACCCGGTGGTGGACCGCCGATGGAACCATGTTGACCATGACGGTCGACTACACGGTGCGGCTGCGATTCTCCGACAAGTCGCAGGCCGCGTCCACGCACACCAACCTCTCCGCGGTGCGGCTGGACCGCCGGGCCCTCTGGATCGCCGGCGACGAGACCGCCACCATCGAGCGGCTGCTCGCCGACGACCCGGTCCGCCCGGCCGAGTTCGGTGCGGAGGCGAGCTTCCGGCTCGCCGACTTCGTCGACCTGCCCGGCCTCGACGCCGACGAGGAGGCCGACGTGGAGGGGCTGGCGCGCACCGGCCACTTCCTGTGGGCGGTCGGTTCGCACAGCCTGCGCCGCAAGCAGATCAAGGAACGGCACGCCGGGCAGAAGGCGCTGCGCCGCCTGGCCCGGGTCGAGGGCCAGGCCAACCGGCAGATCCTGGTCCGGCTGCCGATCACCGAGGTGGACGGGGTGCCGACCCCGGTCTCCGAGCTGGAGGTGGACGGGGTCACCCATCACGCGGCGGCGCTGGCGCCGCGCGACGATCTGCGCCGGCTGCTGCGCGACGACGAGCACCTGGCGGCGTTCCTGCCGATCCCCGGCAAGGACAACGGCCTGGACATCGAGGGCATCGCGGTCAGTGACGACCGGGTCTACCTGGGCCTGCGCGGTCCGGTGCTGCGCGGCTGGGCGTTCGTGCTGGAGCTGCGGCCGTACGTGAACGACGACGACCCGGGCCGGCTGCGGCTGCGGCCGTTCGAGGACGGGCGGCTCTACCGCAAGCACGTGCTGCGGCTGGACGGCCTCGGCGTGCGGGACCTCTGCCCGCACGGCGACGACCTGCTGGTGCTGGCCGGCCCGACGATGGACCTGGACGGGCCGGTGCGCATCTACCGCTGGCACGGCGCCTGCCGGGTGGAGCAGCCGTCGATCGTCCGCGACGAGCTGATCTCCCGGGAGCTGGAGCTGACCTACGGCGAGGGCGACGACCACGCCGAGGGCCTGAGCCTGCTCGGCGACGACCGGGTGCTGGTGGTTTACGACAGCCCGGCGGTGGCCCGGCTGACCGATGACGGGGCGGTGATCGCCGACGTGCTACTACTTCCCTCGTGACAATTCTTGGGAGCGCTCTCATAACCGGCGCGTCGCGCGGGCTCGGCGCGCACATCGCGCGCCGGCTCGCCGCTGACGGCCGGCCGGTCGCGATCAACTACCGGTCGGACTCGGACGGCGCCGAACGGGTCGCCGCCGACATCGTCGCCGCCGGCGGGCGGGCGGTGGCCCTGCGGGCCGACGTGACCGACGAGGCAGAGGTACGGGCGCTGGTCGCCGCCGCCACCGACCAGCTCGGCCCGGTGCAGGTGGTGGTCGCCAACGCCACCGGTCCGCAGCCGCTCGTCCCGGCCGAGGAGGTGACCTGGCAGCACCACCTCGACCAGCTGGCGTTCTTCGTGAAGAGCCCGACGCTGCTGATGCAGGCGGCGCTGCCCGGCATGCGGGAGCTGGGCGGCGGGCGGTTCATCCACATCGGCTCCGACTCGTTCGAGCGGGCGCTGCCCGGCGCCTCGGCGTACAACGCGGCGAAGGGCGCCCAGATCGGCCTGGCCCGGACCTGGGCGCGGGAGCTGGGCCGGTACGGCATCACGGTCAACGTGGTCGCGCCGGGCTGGATCCCGGTCGAACGCCACGGCGAGGCGGACACCTCTGGTTACGTGGCCGACGTGCCGCTGGGCCGGATCGGCACGCCGGCCGACATCGCCGACGTGGTGGCTTTCGTCGCCTCCGACGCGGCTCGCTTCGTGACCGGCGAACGGATCACCGTGAACGGCGGTCACACCATCGACTAGTCCACCGGCCGGCAGCAGGTCCAGATACCGTCCGAGGTGAGGTTCCGGTCCAGGACCAGGCCCGCCCCGGACAGCGCCTGCTCGAACTGCTCCGGCGTGAGCGGACGGGACCGGAAGGTCTGGGTCCAGGTGGCGTCCGGGAACTCGTACTCGAACCGGACGCTGCGGGTGCCGTCGCCCAGATCCTCCGAGGCGAGGGCCCGGGCGATGCCGTCCCCGGCCCGCGACTCGCGGGGCACCTGCTCGTGCCAGTTCGCACCCTCCCGCTGGATCAGGACGACCCCACCGGGTGCGACGTGCCGGCGGCAGGTGTCCAGCAGGGCGGCCCGGACCGCCGGGTCGGGGGCGTGCACCAGGAACGAGGAGAGCAGCACCACCTCGTACCGGTCGGGCAGGCGCAGGTCCTCGATGCTGGAGCACACGGTGCGGGCGCCGGTGATGTGGGCGAGCATCTCGGGAGACTCGTCGACAGCGGTCACGGTGTACCCCCGGGCGGTCAGCGCCGCGGTCACCCGGCCGGCGCCGGCGCCGAGCTCGAGCAGCGTGGCCGGCGGCGGCACAGCCGACGCGATGATCTCCGGCTCGTCCCGCACCGGCAGCCGGGCGTAGAGGTCCACTGCACAGCCGTCCGGGGTGAACGCGCCCGGACCGGTTCCGTGGTAACCGTCCTTCATGGCACTCATGCTCGCAGCCCGGCGGCCAGTCGGCCATGCGGCGCCGGAAACCGCTGACGGGCGCATAGTCTGCGGACATGCTCGTCACTGTCATCGCCGATTACGGCACCGGCGACCTCGCCTTCGCCGAGGTCCGGCAACGGATCGCCCAGCTGCTGCCGTCCGCCGAGGTCACCCCGGTCCCGGTCCCGGCCTTCGACACGGTCGCGGCCGGCTTCTGCGTGGCCCAGCTCGCCTTCGGCTCGGGGCCATCGGACCGGATCGTGTACGCCAATGTCGCGCCCCGCCAGGACGTGGACGAGCCCCGGGAGAACAACGCCGGGGAACGGCTCGCGGCCGCCCGGCTCGACTCCGGCGTGCTGGTGGTCGGGGTCGCATCCGGGGCCAGCCTGTCCTTCCTGGCCGCCGAGGGAATCACCGTCCGGGCGGTGAACGTCGCCGACCAGGGCTCCCAGTTCCGGTCCCGGGACGTCTTCCCGGAGGCCCTGGCCGCCCTGGCCCACGGCGACGACACGTTGCTCGGCGACGAATTGCCGGTCGCGCCGCCGCCGGAGCACGCGGTGGCGTACACCGACGGTTACGGCAACCTCAAGACCACCTGGCACTCGGCGCCGGCGCCGGTCGGCAGCACGGTGCGGGTGCGCATCGGCGAGGTGGAGGCCGAGGCCACGGTCAGCGACGGCGTCTTCGAGGTTCCGGCCGGCACCATGTCCTTCGCCCCGGGCAGCTCGGGCTGGAACGACAAGATCTGGTGGGAGCTGCTGGCCCGGGGCGGCAACGCGGCCGAGCTCTTCGGCAACCCGCCGGGCGGCACCTCCGTCGAGATCGTGCGCTGAGAACTGTCGTACCCGGCGGCTACCGTCGCCTCATGTTCCGACGCAAGCGACTCGGCCCGGCGCCCTCAGATGAGTGGACGCCCATTCACGACCTGCTCTGGATCAGTGCGGTCCTGCCGCAGCCAGGGCAGTGGGCCGCCCTGCGGGAGCAGCACGAGCGCACCGGGTTGTGGCCGCTGCTGCTCGGCGGCCTGTCCGACCGCGACCCCGATCGTCCGTGGCGCAGCGGCGAGCTGGCACCATCCGGTGTGAAGCGGACAGCGCCCGCCGACCACGACCCGGCGGCGCTGCTCGCGGCCTGGTGGCAGGAGTGCATTCCGGACGAGGACGAGGAAGAGGAGCAGCTCGCGGCCACCGCTCCGTTCGGGGACCGCTGGCCCGGTCTCGCGCCTCCCGGCGTGCCACAGGCCGACCCGGCGCAGCGGGCGGCCGAGATCGCCGACTTCGTGCTCAGCTCCGGCTGGCTGACCGCGCCCCGGCTCGGTCTGGTGCCGTCCGCCCGAGGTGCCGACGCCCCGACCGCCGCTGGCTGGAGCGGGCCGGTCAACCACGAGGGCGACACCGCGAAGTTCTCGGCGGTGCTGCGCAGCTGGGAGGAGCGGTTCGGCGCCCGGGTGGTCGGCATCGGGTTCGACACGCTCTACCTGAGCGTCGCCGCTCCCCCGGCCGACGAGGAGCATGCTCTGCGGGTGGCCGCCGAGCACTTCGGCTTCTGCCCCGACAACGTCTGGCAGGGCTCCGGCAGCCTGACGGAATATGCGAAAGGCATCATCGGCCAGCCGGTCTGGGTGTTCTGGTGGGACTGACCGGGGCCTCTACGATGTGGCCATGCTGGGCCGGATCGTTCGTGACCTCACCCTGTCCGACTTGACCTTCGGCGGCGGGCCGCTGCTGCTCGCCGTGCTGGCGTTCGTCAAGGCCGCCCGGGTCGACGACGCCTATGCTCGCTGGTCCTGGATCGCCTGCGCAGTGATCATGCTGGTGGTCTGCGCCGCCTATCTGATCGGGGTCTGGCGGCGCCGCGCCCAGCTTCAGGAGGAGTGAGCCGGGGCGGCCATCAGTGTGGCCGCCCCGTCACATCGTCAGGCGCCGCGGAGAGTGGCGCCGAAACGGGAGGCGGTGACCGCGACCGCGGCGTCGCGGGCCGCGATCGTCTCCTCGGAGGTCAGCGTGCGGTCGGGGGCGCGGAAGGTCAGCTTGTAGGCCAGCGACCGCTTCCCCTCACCAAGCTGCTCCGACTCGTAGACGTCGAACAACGAAACCGTCTCCAGCAGCGGCCCGGCGCCCTCGGCGAGGGCGGCCTGCACCTCGCCGGCGGGCACCGACCGGTCCAGGACCAGCGCCACGTCGATCAGCGCCGGCGGGAAGGTGGAGATCCGCGGCGCGTCGACGACCGGCACCTCGGGCAGGGCGTCCAGGTCGAGCTCGGCGGCGGCGGTCCGCTTCGGCAGGTCGAAGGCGGCCAGCACGGCCGGGTGCAGCTCGCCCGCGTATCCGACCGGTGTGCCGTCGACCAGGATCTCGGCGCAGCGCCCCGGGTGCCAGGGCGCGTGCTCGGCCGCGCGGACCGTGACCCGGTCGGCGGGCACGCCCGCCGCGCTCAGCGTGATCCGTGCCGCCTCGATCGCGTCCGCCCAGCCGGCCGGACGCCCGGCGCCCCACCAGCCGGCCGGTTCGATGTCGCCGCTGAGCACCACGGCGAGGTGCCACGGCTGCTCCGGGACGATCTGGTTGGCCGCCGCCCACTCCTCGTCGGTGGGGCGCCGGTCGACGCCGAGCGCCGGCGGGGCGGTCGCGGCCAGGTGCGGCAGGAAGACCGTACCGGTCTCGAAGAGCGCGACGTCGCGGTGGCCGCGCCCGATGTTGCGCTTGAGCGTGCCGAGCAGCGGGCCCAGCAGGCTGGTCCGCAGCAGCGGCTCCTCCTCCGACAGCGGGTTG
This sequence comes from Actinoplanes sp. NPDC024001, assembly GCF_040638955.1. Lineage (NCBI taxonomy): Bacteria > Bacillati > Actinomycetota > Actinomycetes > Micromonosporales > Micromonosporaceae > Actinoplanes > Actinoplanes sp. NPDC024001. The sequence continues at coordinate 22,361 of NZ_JBEZZB010000134.1, read as the reverse complement.
GTGAGCCGCACCGCGCTGCGCCGCGGGTCCTCGGCCGGCAGCCCGAGCGCGTCGGCCGTCCCCGGCGAGGTGAACGGGTAGGACAGCACCTCCACATACCCGTTCTCGGCGAGCGCCCGGCCCACCGACCGGCGCCGCTTCTGCCCGGTGGTCAGCCCGTTGCTGCTGCCGGCCGGCGGCAGCACGCTCGGGATGTAGTTGTAGCCGCCGAGCCGCGCCACCTCCTCGACCAGGTCGATCGGGGCGAGCAGGTCGGGACGCCAGGACGGCGGCACGACCTCGAGCACGTCGCCGCCGCTGACCGTGCACCCGACCTGGGTGAGCAGTTCGGCGACCCGGTCGGCGGAGTAGGGCAGCCCGATCAGCCGGGTCGGCAGGTCGGCCGGCAGCGCGATCGGCGCCGGCGCCACCACGTGGTCGATGTCGAGGACCCGCTCGTCGACCGTCCCGCCGGCGTGCGCCGTGAGGATCTCCACGGCCCGCTCCAGCGCGACCAGCGGCAGCTGCGGGTCGACGCCGCGCTCCCAGCGCTTGGCGGCCTCGCTGAACAGCTTGTGCCGCCGGGCGGTGCGCCCGACCATGACCGGGTCCCAGTGGGCGGCCTCCAGCAGCACGTTGACCGTGCCCGGCTGCCACTCGCTGGTCTCGCCGCCCATCACCGCGGCGAGCGAGATCGGCCCGGTCTCGTCGCAGATCACCATGTCCTCGGCGTCGAGGACCCGGGCCACCCCGTCCAGGGTGGTCAGCTTCTCCGCGGGCTGGGCCCGGCGGACCACCAGGCCGCCACGGAGCCGGTCCAGGTCGAAGACGTGCATCGGCTGGCCGAACTCGAGCATCAGGTAGTTGGTGATGTCGACGGGCAGCGAGATGGCCCGGATGCCGGCCGCGATGAGCCGCCGCTGCATCCACTCCGGCGACTGCGCCTGCGGGTCGATGCCGCGGACCACGCGGGCCGCGAACCGGTCGCAGCCGACGGTGTCCTCGACGGTGACCTGGTAGGGGGCATCAGCCGTGGCCTCGGCGAAGGCGCCGGCGGCCGGGTCGGTGAACGGCACGGAGAGATATCCGGCCAGCTCCCGGGCGATGCCGCGGACGCTCATCTCGTAACCCCGGTCCGGGGTGATCTCGACGTCGATCAGCACGTCGTCCAGCCCGACCACGGGCCGCGCGTCCACACCCGGCTCGGCCGAGTCCGCGGGGAGCACGATGATGCCCGAGTGGTCGCCGGAGAGGCCCAGCTCAGCCGCCGAGCAGATCATGCCGTGCGAGTTGCGACCGTACGTCTTCCGGGCACCGATCTTGAAACCGCCGGGCAGCTCGCCACCGGGCAGGATGACCACGACCAGGTCGCCCTCGGCGAAGTTGCGGGCGCCGCAGACGATCTCCTGCGGCGCGTCGCGGCCGACGTCGACCGTGCAGAACCGGATCGGCTTCTTGAAACCGGTCAGCTCCTCGATCGTCAGCACCCGGCCGACGACCAGGTCACCGAGGATCGTGCCGGCCTGGTCGACGATGGACTCGACCTCCATGCCGAGGTTGGTCAGCGCCGTGTCCAGCTCCGAAGCGGTGATCCCCGCGGGCAGCTCGACGTACTCGCGCAGCCACGACAGTGACGTCTTCATCGCTTCAGGACTCCATTCCGAAGTTCGTGGTGAACCGCACGTCGCCCTCGACCATGTCGCGCATGTCGCTGACGCCGTTGCGGAACATCAGGGTCCGCTCGACACCCATGCCGAAGGCGAACCCGCTGTAACGCTCCGGGTCGATGCCGCAGGCGGTGAGCACCCGCGGGTTGACCATGCCGCAGCCACCCCACTCGACCCAGCGCGGGCCGTCGCGGTGCTGGGCGAACCAGACGTCGAACTCGGCCGACGGCTCGGTGAACGGGAAGTAGTGCGGACGCCAGCGGGTCCGCGCGTCCGGCCCGAACATCGCCTTGGCGAAGTGGTCGAGGGTGCCGCGCAGGTGCGCCAGCGTGATCCCCTCGTCCACGACGAGACCTTCGATCTGGTGGAAGACCGGGCTGTGCGTGGCGTCCAGCTCGTCGGTCCGGTACGCCCGGCCGGGGCTGACCACGTAGATCGGCGGCTGCCGGGTGAGCATGGTGCGCACCTGGCCCGGCGACGTGTGGGTCCGCATCACCAGGCCGGGCAGGTCCACGTAGAACGTGTCCATGGCGCCGCGCACCGGGTTGTCCGGGCCGATGTTGAGCGCGTCGAAGTTGGCCCACTCCAGCTCCAGCTGGGGACCGTCGACGATGTCGTAGCCCATGCCGACGAACACGTCGCCCATGTGCTCCATCAGCGTGGTCAGCGGGTGCCGGGCGCCGCGCGGGCGGCGGGTCCACGGCAGGGTGACGTCGACGCGCTCCTCGACCAGCACCCGGGCGGCCCGGTCGGCCTCCAGCTCGGCGTGGCGGGCGTCGTACGCCGCCTGCACGGCCTGCCGGGCGACGTTGACGCGCTTGCCGGCGTCGGATTTCGCGGCCGGCGGCAGCGAGCCGATCTCGCGGCGGGCCAGCGACACCGGCGAGCGGTCGCCGAGGTGCGCGGGCTTCAGCGCGGCGAGCGCGTCGAGGTCGGCGGCCGAAGCGAACGCCTTCTCGGCGTCCACGACCGCTCCCTCGAGAGCTTCAGGCGCGAGCAGGGCGGCCTGCTTCGGATCGTACGGATCGTTGCGGTAGGACATGGTCGGGCGAACTCCCTAACACCGGCAGGGCCAACTAAAGCAAGGCCATCGGGCAGTCTACGGAGGCGCGGCGCGGCCGCAGCCCGCCGGTCAGCGGAGTTCGCGCAGGAGAGTGTCAGACCTGGCGCCCGCAACCAGCGGGCCGCATAAACAGGTGACCTGACATGCGGCCCAGCATACCCTCAGCGCTGCGCGCGGGCCGAAGCATATAGGCAGACCGCGGCGGCCGCGGCCAGGTTGAGGCTCTCCGCGGCGCCATAGATCGGCACCCGGACCCGGCGGTCCGCGGCGGCCAGCAGCGACTCGGGCAGCCCGTGCGCCTCCGAGCCGAACAACCAGGCGGTCGGCGCGGCCAGCAGCCCACCGTCCAGCAACGAGTCCACGTCGTCCTCGCCGGCGCCGCTCGTGGCGAGCACCTGCAGACCCGAGTCCTGGAGCAGGTCGATCATGGGCATCGGGCTGCGGACGACATCCACGTGGAACAGCGAGCCGGCTGACGCCCGTACACATTTGCCGTTGTAGGGGTCGACGGCGTCGCCGGCGAAGATCACTGCCTCCGCGCCCGCGGCATCGGCCGTGCGCAGCACCGTGCCGGCGTTGCCCGGGTCGCGGATCTCCGCGACCACCGCGACCAGCCTCGGCTGCTTCACCAGCGCCTTACCGATCGGCACGTCGATCTGCTCGCAGAGCGCGACCAGGCCCTGCGGATGGACGGTCTCCGCGATCGCGCGCATCGCCTCGTCGGTCACCGGGGAGACCTCCGGCGCCTGCGCGGCGAGCTCGGCGTACCGGTCCAGCGCGTCGCTGGTGGCGAACAGCTCCAGCACGGCGCCGGCGGCGAGCGCTTCGCGCACCGCCTGCGGCCCCTCGGCCAGGAAACGCCCGCTCTGGTCACGGTCCTTGCGGCGCTGCAGGCGCCGGGCCGCCACGATTCTCGGGGTACGCGGTGTGAACATCTGCTCCGACTTCAGGACAACGGTTTCAGGACGGCGAACGGCTCCGGGACAGCGAGACGCCCCCCGACCCGGGCCGGAGGGCGTCTCGTAAACGTGCTACGCGATATCAGGCAGCCTGAGCGGCGGCGCCGCCGGTGCCCTCGGCCGCGACAGCGGCGCGAGCGATCTCGACGATGGCCGCGAACGCCGCCTCGTCGTGGACCGCGAGGTCCGCGAGGATCTTCCGGTCGACCTCGACGCCCGCCAGCTTCAGACCCTGGATCAGGCGGTTGTAGGTGAGGCCGTTCGCCCGGGAGGCAGCGTTGATGCGCTGGATCCAGAGCTGACGGAAGTCGCCCTTGCGGTCGCGACGGTCGCGGTACGAGTACTGCATCGAGTGCAGCACCTGCTCCTTGGCCTTGCGGTACAGGCGCGAGCGCTGGCCGCGGTAGCCGCTCGCGGACTCGAGCAGGGTACGGCGCTTCTTCTGGGCGTTTACCGCCCGCTTGACGCGTGCCATTTCTAGAACTCCTTCAGGGAACTGGTCAGGCGCGCGTCAGCGGCCCAGAAGCTTCTTCACTCGCGCGGTGTCGGCCTTGGCCACAACGACCGTGCCGGTCATCCGGCGGGTGACGTGGGAGCTCTTGTGCTCCAGCAGGTGGCGCTTACCGGCCTGCTCGCGCACGATCTTTCCCTTGCCGGTGACCTTCACCCGCTTACCCATGCCGGTGTGGCTCTTCATCTTCGGCACTTGACGCCTCTTTCTGATCTTTCCCCGCGCCCGGGGACGCGGGGAAATACTGATTACTCTGCGGTGGTGTCAGGAGCGGCTGACGGAGCCTCGGTCGGGTCGCCCTCGCGCGGCTCACGGGCGGGCTTGGCGCCCGCGGCGACGGCGGCTGCGGCGGCGGCCTTCGTGGCCCGGTGAGGTGCCAGCACCATGATCATGTTTCGGCCGTCCTGCTTCGGACTGGCCTCCACGAAACCGAGCTCGGAGATCTCCTCGCTGAGCCGGCGAAGAAGCCGGAAACCCAGCTCGGGGCGGCTCTGCTCACGACCGCGGAACATGATCGTCACCTTGACCTTGTCGCCCGCCTTGAGGAACCGCACCACGTGACCCTTTTTGGTCTCGTAGTCGTGCGGGTCGATCTTCGGCCGCAGCTTCATTTCCTTGATGACGGTCTGCTGCTGGTTGCGCCGCGCTTCGCGGGCCTTGAGTGCGCTCTCGTACTTGAACTTGCCGAAGTCCATGAGCTTGCACACCGGCGGCCGCGCCATCGGAGCAACCTCGACCAGGTCCAGGTCGACATCCGCAGCCAGTTGAAGGGCACGCTCGAGCGGCACGATGCCGACCTGCTCACCCTCCGGACCGACCAGACGGACTTCACGAGCCCGGATCTGTTCGTTCACGCGTGGTTCGACGCTGATGGGGCCTCCTCAGTTGGGATCCTCGCCCGGCCGGGTAGGCCGGGCGCTGCCAATGGCGGTCGGCCCCGAGTGTCCCGCTGGCCGCGGGACGCCGGGAAAGCAGAAGGCCCCGGCATGCCGGGGCCCGCTCGACCGGTCATCGGCGCCCTGGAGGACGCACGCCAAGCACGGGATATTCCCGTGCTCGGGAGACCGGACCCGGCCATGTGAAATGACTCGGGTGGGAACCTGCGGGCTCCTCTTTCGCGCCAGCGCTTACGCGCAGGCGTGGTCGACTGCCGGCAAGTCTATCAGGCGCCACCAGCGGCGGAATGCAAGGCCCGCAGCGTACGCACGCCGTCCACCGCGTAGTCCTTGTCGACCGCCTGGAGCGCGTGGATCGGCACCTGCTCGTCGTCGTGCAGCTCCAGATGCGCCCACGCCGAGTTCCGGTCGAACCGGACCGCGCGCACCACGCTCCACGGCAGGTCGTAGCCGCCGACCAGGTTGCGCACGTGCACGCCCTCGTCGTCCGCGACGATCCGGGGACGGCAGAAGGCCAGGATGCCCAGGCCCAGCAGGATGCCCAGACCGATCAGGGCGGCCTGGTCGCCGCGCTGGAAGGTCATCCGCGAGTCCTGGAACCCGGCGTTCCCGCTCAGCCCGAAGCTCATGGCGGTGAACAGGACGGCAACGGCCAGCGCCGCGGGCACCGCGACGGCGCGGATCTTCTTGGGTCGGAAGGTCACGGCGGTCATCACATCACAGCCGGCAGTTGGCGATGTCAGTGACCAGGATGGCACGGGCGCCGAGTTCGTACAGCTCGTCCATGACGCGGTGCACGCTGCTGCGCTGCACCATGGCCTGCACGGCGACCCAGCCCTCGCGGTGCAGCGGGGAGACCGTCGGCGACTCGATGCCCGGGGTCAGGCTGGTCGCCTGTTCGAGCAGGTCGGCACGGACGTCGTACGCGAGCATCACGAAGTTGCGCGCGACCAGCACACCCTGCAGGCGCCGCAGCAGCTGCGCCGCGCCGGTGGGCGCCTCGGCGCCGCGACCGATCAGGATCGCCGAGGACCGCATGATCGGCTCGCCGATGGTGACCAGGCCGGCCTGGCGCAGCGTCGCGCCGGTCTCGACCACGTCCGCGATCAGGTCGGCGACGCCGAGCCGGACCGCGTTCTCCACCGCGCCGTCGAGGCGCACCACGTCGGCCTTGAGGTCGTTCTCGGCCAGGTAGCGGCTGACCACACCGGGGTACGCGGTGGCGATGCGCCGCCCACCGATCTCGTCGGCGCTGGTCAGCGTGCCGGACGGGGCCGCCCAGCGGAACGTGGCCCCGCCGAAGTTCAGGTCGAGCAGCTCGGTCGCCGGCACACCGGAGTCGATCAGCAGGTCCCGGCCGGTGATGCCGAGGTCCAGGTCGCCGGATCCGACGTAGGTCGCGATGTCGCGCGGCCGCAGGTAGAAGAACTCGACGTTGTTGGCTTCGTCACGGCAGATCAGGTCTTTGGGGTCGGTGCGCTGGCGGTAGCCGGCGTCCCGCAGCATCTGCGACGCGGGGGTGGAGAGGGTGCCCTTGTTCGGAATGGCGATGCGCAGCATCGGACGTGCTCCTTCTATCGGTTGACGGGTCGCCGGGACGCACGTCACAGATGTCGGTACACGTCCTTGAGCTCCAGACCGGTAGCGATCATCAGCACCTGGGCCTGGTAGAGCAGCTGCGAGATCTCCTCGGCGGCCCGTTCCGGCCCCTCGTGCTCGGCGGCCATCCAGGACTCGGCCGCCTCCTCGACGACCTTCTTGCCGATGAAGTGGACTCCGCGTTCGAGCGCCTCGACGGTGCCCGAACCGGGGGTCTGTTCCGCCGCCTTGCGCTGCAACTCGGCGAACAGTTCTTCGAACGTCTTCACGAGCAACGATTGTGGCAGCTCATCACGTCTTGACGACGAACGCCCCCAGCGGTTGGGACGTCTTCTAAGCTGCCCGGCATGGTCAGCCGATACTCCCCCGTGGCCCTCGGCGGCGTCGCCCTCCTGTTCGCCGCGCTATCCGCATGCTCCCCGGTCGAGGACGACACCACCACCGCCGGCACTCCGGCGTCGGCTTCCGCCGACGCGTGCACGCCCAGCAGCCTCGCCACCAAGACGCCGGGCAAGCTCACCATCGGCACCGACAACCCGGCGTACGAGCCATGGTTCAGCGACAACACCCCCAGCAACGGCAAGGGGTACGAGTCAGCTGTCGCGTACGAGGTGGCGGACCGGCTCGGCTTCCAGACGGCGAACGTGGTGTGGACGCAGGTGACGTTCAACAACGCGATCGCGCCCGGGCCCAAGGCGTTCGACATCGACATCAACCAGTTCTCGATCACCGATGAGCGCAAGGCGGCGGTGGACTTCTCCTCCCCGTACTACCTGGTGCGGCAGACCGTGATCAGCACCAAGGGCTCGAAGATCGCCGGCGCCAAGTCGCTGGCCGACCTGAAGAACGCCAAGCTCGGCGCCCAGGTCGGCACCACCAGCTACCAGGCGATCACCGATCTGATCAAGCCGGCCGCCAAGCCGTCGGTCTACAACAACAACGACGACGCCAAGGCGGCGCTGGAGAACGGCACCGTCGACGGCATCGTGGTGGACCTGCCGACCGCGTTCTACATGACCGCGGCCGAACTGGACAACGGCGTGATCGTCGGCCAGCTGCCGCAGATCGGCGTGCCCGAGCAGTTCGGCATCGTGCTCGACAAGGGTTCGCCGCTGACCGGCTGCGTGAGCAAGGTGGTCGACCAGCTGCGCCAGGACGGCACCCTCGCCGTGCTGGAGAAGACCTGGCTGGCCGACACCGGCGGGGCTCCCGAACTCTCGTGACCTACGCACCATCCGCCCGGCGGCTCGACCGGATCGCCTACCGCCGCCGGCAGGCGATCCGGTCCGTCCTTCTCGCGGCGCTCTCCACCGCCGTCGTCGGCACGCTGCTCACCGTCGCGATCACCGGCGCCCCCGGCTGGGAGCGGGTCAAGGCCTCGTTCTTCGACTGGGACGTGGCCGTCCGCTACCTGCCGGAGATCCTCGACGGGCTCTGGCTGAACCTGCGGCTGCTGGTGGTCTGCGCCACCCTCGCGATGGCCTTGGGCCTGCTGGTCGCGATCGTGCGCACGCTGCGCGGCCCGGTCGCCTTCCCGGTTCGCGCGATCGCCACCGGCTACACGTACTCGTTCCGCGGCCTGCCGCTGATCATCGTGATCTACCTGTTCGCCTTCGGCATCCCCGGCCTGCGGTTGCAGGGCACGCCCAGCGTGCTGGTGCTGGGCGCCGCCGCGATCATCATCACGTACGGCGCCTACCTGGCCGAGGTGTTCCGCGCCGGGATCGAGTCGGTGCACCCGAGCCAGATCGCGGCGGCCCGCTCGCTGGGGCTGAGCTACCGGCAGGCGATGCGGCACGTGGTGCTACCGCAGGCGGTCCGGCGGGTCGCTCCGCCGCTGCTCAACGACACGGTGGCCCTGCAGAAGGACGTCGGCCTGATCTCGCTGGCCGGGCCGATCGACGCGATCCGGGCGGCCCAGATCGGTGTCGCCCAGGACGCCAACTTCACCCCGTACGTGGTGGCCGGGGTGCTGTTCATGCTGCTCGCCCTGCCGCTCATCGCGGTCACCGACTGGGTGACCCTGCGGGCGGCGCGCCGACAGAACGCGGGGTCCTAGTGGTTCTCTCCTGCACGAACATCCGCAAGTCGTTCGGTGACCACGTCATCCTCGACGACCTCGGTCTGGAGGTGGCCGAGCACGAGGTGGTGGCGCTGATCGGGGCGTCCGGCTCGGGCAAGTCGACGCTGCTGCGCTGCGTGAACCTGCTGGAGCAGGTCGACGACGGCACCATCCACCTGGACGGCGAGGAGATCACCGACCCGCGGGCCGACGCCGACCTGGTGCGCCGGCGGATCGGGCTGGTCTTCCAGGCATACAACCTGTTCCCGCACATGACCGTGCTGGACAACATCACCCTGGCGCCGGTCCGCGTGCACAAGCGCCCGGCTGCCGAGGCGAAGGAGCAGGCGATGACCTGGCTGGAGCGGGTCGGGCTGGCCGCGAAAGCCGGCGCCTACCCGGACCGGCTCTCCGGCGGCCAGCAGCAGCGGGTCGCGATCGTCCGGGCCCTGATCAACCAGCCGCGGCTGCTGCTGCTGGACGAGGTCACCTCGGCGCTCGACCCGGAGCTGGTGGGCGAGGTGCTCACCATGATCCGTGACCTCAAGGGCGAGGGGATGACGATGGTGCTGGCCACCCATGAGATGGGTTTCGCCAAGCAGGTCGCCGACCGGGTGGCCTTCCTCGACGGCGGCCGGGTGCTCGAGGAGGGGCCACCGGCGCAGGTGCTCGGCGACCCCGTCGAAGCCCGGACCCGTCAGTTCCTGGCCCGCATCATCGAAGCCGGCCGCCTCTGACCGGGTGAGGTTCGGGCACGCAGCGCACCCGAACCTCACACCGCGGTTCAGGCTTTCTGGACCTCGCGGATGGCGAGGGCGGCGTCGAGCACGGCGACCGTGCTCTGCCAGCCCTTGTCCTCGATCGAGTCCTCCAGGCCGGCCCGGTCACGGGCCTGCCCGAGGCTGTGCACGGTCAGCACTCCGTGCGCCACCGGCACGCTCTCGTCCAGCGACACCCGGGTGAGGCCCGCGGTGACCGCGTCGCACACGTACTCGAAGTGCTGGGTCTCGCCCTTGATCACCACGCCGAGGGCGACCACGGCGTCGTATTTGCGGGCCATCGCCTGCGCCACCACCGGCAGCTCGACCGAGCCGGCCACGCGGGCGACGAAGACCTCCTGGACGCCGCACGCCGCAGCGGCGGCCTTCGCCCGCGCGATCATGTGCTCGACCAGCTCGTTGTGCCAGCGCGAGCCGACGATGCCGAGCCGGAGCCCGGCCGCGTCGACGGTCTGCATGTGCGGATCACCGAAGCCGGCCATGTGTGAGTCCCCCCTTGTCGATCGTCATTCTTCACCCCCGTGCGGGGACCGGTCAGCCCAACGCCTCGAAGAGGTGTCCCATCCGGTCCCGCTTCGTCCGCAGGTACCGCACGTTCTCCGGGTGCAGTCGCACCGGCAGCGACTCACGGCCGGTGACGCGTAGCCCGTACCCCTCCAGGCCGGCGCGCTTGGCCGGGTTGTTGGTGAGCAGGCGCATGGAGCGCACGCCCAGGTCGTAGAGGATCTGCGCGCCGGTGCCGTAGTCGCGGGCGTCGGCCGGCAGGCCGAGCTCGAGGTTCGCGTCGACCGTGTCGAAGCCGCGGTCCTGCAGCTGGTAGGCCTGCAGCTTGTGCAGCAGGCCGATGCCGCGCCCCTCGTGCCCGCGCATGTAGAGCACCACCCCGCGCCCGGCCTCGGCGATCCGCTCCAGGGCGGCGTCGAGCTGCGGGCCGCAGTCGCAGCGCTTGGAGCCGAAGACGTCCCCGGTGAGGCACTCGGAGTGCACCCGGACCAGCACGTCCTCGCCGTCGGTCAGGTCGCCGAAGACCAGCGCCACGTGCTCGCCGTGGTCGGCCTCGGTGCGGTAGCCGACCGCGGTGAACACGCCGTGCTCGGTCGGCAGCAGGGTCTCCACCACCCGCTCGACCTGCGTGCGCTCCTGCCGGTCACGCAGGTAGGCGACCAGGTCGGCGATGGTGATCAGCGCGAGATCGTGCTCGACGGCGAACCTCTCCAGGTCCGGGCGGCGCTGCATGGTGCCGTCGTCGTTGACCATCTCGCAGAGCACCCCGGCCGGACGGCAGCCGGCCAGCACCGCCAGGTCGATCGCGGCCTCGGTGTGGCCGGGCCGGCGCAGCACGCCGCCCGACTTGGCCCGCAGCGGGACGATGTGGCCGGGCCGGGAGAGATCGGCCGGCTGCGTCTCGGCGGAGGCGAGCAGCCGGATGGTCCGCGCGCGGTCGGCGGCCGAGATGCCGGTGCTGACGCCGGTCCGGGCGTCCACGGTCACCGCGTAGGCGGTGCCGCGGGCGTCCTGGTTCGTGTGGTACATCGGCGGCAGCTCGAGGCGGTCGGCCTCGTCCTCGGGCAGCGGGACGCAGATGTAACCGGACGTGTAGCGGACCATGAAGGCGACCAGCTCCGGCGTGGCGTGCTCGGCCGCGAAGATCAGGTCACCCTCGTTCTCGCGGTCCTCGTCGTCCACCACGATCACCGGCTTGCCGGCCGCGATGTCCTTGACGGCGCGCTCGATGCTCTCAAACATTGCGGCTCCCCAGCATCTTCTCGACGTACTTCGCGATCACGTCGACCTCGAGGTTGACCGGATCGCCGATGGCCTTGCTGCCCAGCACGGTGTGCTTGGAGGTGGCCGGGATCATCCCGACCTCGAAGGTGTCGTCCGTGACCTTCATAACCGTCAGCGACACCCCGTCGACCGTGATCGAGCCCTTCTCGACCACATATTTCGCCAGCTCGGCGGGGAGGGAGAAGCGCACGATCTCCCACTGGTCGGCCGGCTCCCGCCCGATGATCCGCGCGACGCCGTCGACGTGGCCCTGCACCAGGTGCCCGCCGAGGCGGCTGCCGAGCGCGGCGGCCCGCTCCAGGTTGACGTTGCTGCCGACCTGGAGAGCACCGAGCGACGAGCGGCGCAGCGTCTCGCCCATCACGTCGGCGGTGAAGACGCCGTCCACGTTGTAGATGACCGTGAGACAGACCCCGTTGACGGAGATCGAGTCGCCGTCCCGGGCGTCCGAGGTGACCAGCGGGCCGCGCACGGCGATGACCGCCGAGTCGCCGCTGCTCTCGGTGAGCCGGACGACCTCGCCCAGCTCTTCGACGATTCCGGTGAACATCGGGTACTCCTTCAGTCCATCTTTGGGTGGTGGGCGGGGTGGTCGGAAGGCTTCTGCCGCAGGGTCGCGGTGAAGCGCAGGTCGCCGCCGATCTGCGCGATATCCAGGAAATCCAGCTCAAGTGCGTCGGCGATGGTGCCGACCCCGGCGCCGACGAGGGCGGTCAAGCCGTCGCCGAGCAGTTTCGGCGCGATGTATCCGATCACCCGATCGACCAGTCCGGCCGCCAGAAAAGCGCCGGCCAACGTCGGGCCACCCTCCAGCAGCACGTTGCGCACGCCACGCGCATAGAGCCCGGTGAGCAGCGCGTTCAGGTCGACGCGGCCCTCCGGGCCGGCGCCGGCGGCGGCCACGGTGACGATCCAGGTGGGTGCGGCCGCGTCACGCACCCGGGCGTTGTCCGGCGTACGCCCGGACGAATCGACAACGACCCGCAGGGGTTGTTTGATGGCGAGCGTGCCGTCGCGCAGGTCGCGCACGGTGAGCTGTGGGTCGTCGGCGAGGATCGTGCCGACGCCGACCACGATGGCGTCCACCGTGCTGCGCAGCACGTGCACGTCGGACCGGGACTCGGCCGACGAGACCCACTGGCTGGTGCCGTCGGCGGCGGCCGAGCGGCCGTCCAGCGTGGCGGCGAACTTCCAGGTCACGTAGGGCCGGCCACGGCGCACCGCGGTCAGCCAGGCGACGTTGCCGAGCTCGGCCTCCGCGCGGCGCAGCCCGGTCGCCACCTGGATGCCGGCGGCCCGCAGCGTGGCCGCCCCGCCGGCCGCGACCGGCGTGGGGTCGTCGACCGCGATGACCACCCGGCGCACCCCGGCCGCGATCAGCGCCTCCGAGCACGGGCCGGTCCGGCCGGTGTGGTTGCACGGCTCGAGCGTGACCACGCAGGTGCCGCCCCGGGCCCGCTCGCCGGCCTGCGCCAGCGCGACGATCTCGGCGTGCGGCCCGCCCGCGTACGCATGGAAGCCCTCCCCGACGACCTCGCCCTCCGGGTCGAGCAGCAGGCAGCCGACGACCGGGTTCGGGCTGGTCGTGCCGAGGCCCCGGGCGGCCAGCGCGACAGCGCGGCGCATCGCCTCGTCCTCGGTCACCATGAACGTTCCTCTCGCGCGGCACGGTCACGCGCTGAGGAAAGCAGGGAGATAACGCCGGGAATCGGACAGATGGGTACGCTTCGCGCACCCCGGTCGGGAACGAGCCACGAGGGCACGCCCCATCCGATTCCGCGCGCTGTCTCCCATCCGGACTGTCTGATCGAGCGGCAAGCCGCTTGATCAACCGTCGGCCCCGGAGTCTCACCAGGTCCACCGTCCGTCGAACTGCGACGTCCGGGTCGCGGGCTTACCGATGCCCGGTCAAGGGCAACGGATCACCGCCGGTTCGGAATTTCACCGAGTCCCGCCAGCGCGTGGTGGGTTACCCACGAGTCTTGCACGCGGCGGCGATTTTGCCACCCACGGGGCGAGCTACTTCACATCTGCTTGCCGACCATGGCCCCGACCAGGGCGGCCGCGTGCTCCAGCTCGTCGGAGGTGTTGTAGTAGTGCGGCGAGAACCGGACGAGCGGGTGCACCCCGCGGTCCTCGGTGTCGAACTGGTTGTCGTCCGCCTCGGTCGCGGTGACGTTGACGCCGGAGGCGGCCAGCCGGGTCACCACCTCCTCCGCCGGGATCCCGTCGACCTTCGCGGTGACGATGGCGCAGCGCACCTCGCCCAGGTCGTAGGTGCGCACGCCCGGGGTGTCGTCGAGCAGGCCCCGCATCCGGGCGCCGAGCTGCGCCGTCCGCCGGCCGATCACGTCCATGCCGAGGTCGAGGGCCTGCCGCACGGCGGCGCCCAGCCCGACGATGTTGATGTAGCTGTTCTCCCAGGTCTCCAGCCGCCGCGCGCCCGGCACCCAGGAGAAGTTCCGGCCGCCCTCCCACACCGCCGACCGGATCTCGGCCACGTGCGGGTCGAGCCGGTCCAGGATCGACTTCCGCACCCAGAGAAAGCCGGTGCCGCGCGGGCCGCGCAGGAACTTGCGCCCGGTGCCGCAGAGGAAGTCGCAGCCGATCTGCTCGACGTCCACCGGGAACTGGCCGACCGACTGCGTGGCGTCCAGCAGGAACGGCACGCCGGCCGCCCGGGCGATCCGGCCCACCTCGGCCGCCGGGTTCACCAGGCCGCCGGAGGTCGGCACGTGGGTGAGCCCGATCAGCCGGGTCCGCTCGTCGATCAGCCCGGCGAGGGCGGCGGTGTCGATCTGGCCGTGCTCGTCGTTCGGAACGACCACGATCTCCGCACCGGAGCGCTGCGCCACCTGGAGGTAGGCGAAGACGTTGCTGCCGTACTCCGCGCGGCCGGTGAGGATCCGGTCGCCGGGGCTGAGCGGCAGCGAGTAGAACGCCGCCTGCCAGGCGTGGGTGGAGTTGTCGAAGAGCGCGATCTCGGACGGGCGGCCGCCGAGCAGCTCGGCCAGCCCCGCGTACACCCCGGCGATCTGGTCGGCGGCGGCGTCGGCTGCCTCGTAACCGCCGAGCTCGGCCTCGGCGCGCAGATGCGCGGTCATCGCGTCGAGCGTCGGCTGTGACATCAGCCCGGCGCCGGCGTTGTTCAGATGGAGCCGGTGCTTGCAGCCCGGCGTGATGGCCCTGAGCGCGGCAACGTCCATGTCTGCCACCCTGCCGCACTCGCCTCAATCGCGCAGCCCGGCGCGGTGGCGTAGACACTGTCTACGCCGGATGGTAGACAGTGTCTATGGAACCCGACCAGGGGTTACGCGGCCGCCTCGTGCGCGCCGGCGTCGAGCTGCTGCGCGAGCAGGGTTCGAGTGCTCTCACACTGCGGGAGACGGCCCGGCGGGTGGGCGTCTCGCACGGCGCGCCCCGGCGGTGGTTCCCCACCCACCTGTCCCTGCTGTCGGCGATCGCCCGCGAGGGCTTCGCCGACCTCGCCGGGCGGATCGACGCGGCCCTCGCCGCGGCGCCCCCGCAGCCGCGGGCCCGGGTGGCCGCGCTGGCCGGCGCCTACATCGACTTCGCCGCCGCCGAGCGCGGCATGTTCGAGCTGATGTTCCGCCACGACCTGCTGGAGAGCGGCTACCTGGGACTGCGCGAGGCCGGCCTGCCGCTGTTCCGGCTGCTGGTGGGCCTGGTCGCGCAGTGCCATCCGGAGCCCGCGGACCGGCCCGCCGAGGTCACCGCCGGCGCGCTGTGGGCGGCCCTGCACGGCATGGCCGAGCTGCGCAACTGGGGCAGCCTGCAGCTCGCCACCGGCGCGTCGGCGCCGGCCCCGTTCCTGGACGCCATCCTCACCGCCCACCTGGGAGCCGACACATGACCCGCGCCCCGCTGCTGTACGCGCTGACCGACCGCACCCTCGGTGCCGTGGTCCGGGCGATCTGGCGGCCCGCCGTCACCGGCCGCGAGCACGTCCCGGCCGGCACCGGGGCGATCCTCTGCGCCAACCACCTGTCCGTCGGCGACCAGCTCTTCCTCGGGCTGACCGCGCCACGGCACGTCGCGTTCTGGGCGAAGGCGGAATATTTCCGTACGCCGGGGCTGCGCGGTGCGGTCACCCGCCGGGTGGTCACCGGGATGGGCGCCATCCCGGTCGAGCGCGGCGGCGGCCGGGCCGTGCTGAGCGCGTTCGAGGCGGCGGTGCCGATCCTGCGCGCGGGCGGGCTGGTCGCGGTCTTCCCGGAGGGCACCCGCTCCCCCGACGGCCGGCTCTACCGGGGGCGCACCGGGGCGGTGCGGCTGGCCGCGCAGGCCGGCGTCCCGCTCGTGCCGGTCGGCATCCGCGGCACCGAGCCGCGCTGCTCAGGCCGCCGGGCGATCTCCGTCACGTTCGGCCCCGCCCTGCCCGCGCCCGGCCCCGAGCCCGCTGCCGGGGAGGTGCGGGCGGTCACCGACGAACTGATCGCCCGGATCCAGGCGTTGACCGGTCAGGAGTACGTCCCGGCCTACGCGCCTACTCCGAGTCGTTCCGCCGGCGGTCGATAGCCACATAGGAGCCCGGCTGCGACTTCGCGACCTTCTTCATCTCCGAGGCCACGGCGATGACCACCCGGGGGTCGGCGAACCGGCGCCCGTCCACGGTCGCCTGCGCCACTCCGATCGAGAGCGTCACCAGGGCCGCCTTCTGCTTGTTGCCCCGCCGGTCCGGCACCTCGATGAAACCGCGCCGCGCGTCCTTCGGCTCGTAGAGCTCGTCGGCCGCCTTCTCGAAGTCGGTGACCGTCCGCTTGGTCAACGGCAGCACCTGATCCGGCGCGCAGATGAAGACGAAGTCGTCACCGCCGATGTGCCCCAGGAAGATCGACGGCTTGCCGATCTTCGCGCTGGCCCGCTGCAGGCTCCGGGCGAGCGCGATGATGAACTCGTCACCCCGGTCGAAACCGTAGACGTCGTTGACGCTCTTGAACCGGTCGATGTCGATGTAGCCGACCGAGTACTCGCCGCCGTTGCGCATCCGGTCGCTGATCTCCCGGCGCACCCGCGCGTTGCCCGGCAGACCGGTCAGCGGCGACACCTCGCGGGCGTCCTTGTGCCGGCGCAGCGTGGTGCTCACCCGCGCGATCAGCTCGGCGGTGTCGAACGGCTTGACCAGGTAGTCGTCGGCGCCCGCGGTGAGGCCGACCACCTTGTCCACGGTCATGCTCTTCGCGGTCAGCATGATCACCGGCAGAGCCGAGGTGAGCGGCTCGGCGCGGAGCCGGCGGACCAGCTCGACCCCGTCCATCCGCGGCATCATCCAGTCGACGATCGCCAGGCCGGGCCGGTGCGTCTCCATCATCTCGAGCGCCTCCTGGCCGTCCCTGGCCCGGATCACCTCGAAACCCTGCACCTTGAGGTTGAACTCGACGAAGCTGGCGATGTCCTGGTCGTCGTCCACCACCAGGATGAGATCGGGGCCCTCCTCCGCCTCCAGCTCGAAGTCGGTATCGGGCCGCGGCTCAGCCGTGCTCATCGCACCCTTCCTGCGCACGCCGGGACATAAAACTCGATGATGGGCCTCCGGAGGCCGGTCACGCCACCCCCATCTTGGCGGCGGCCAGGGCACGCAGCTTCCGGATCGCCTCGGCCGGGTCGGTCGCGCCGTAGACCGCGGTGCCCGCCACGAACGCGTCGGCGCCCGCCTCGGCCGCCTGCTCGATGGTGTCGGCCGCGATGCCGCCGTCCACCTCGACGCGGACCTCCAGGTCGTTGACGTCGATCCGGCGGCGCACGTCACGCACCTTGCCGAGCAGCTCCGGCATGAAGGCCTGACCGCCGAAACCCGCCTTGATCGTCATGATCAGGACGGTGTCCAGATAGGGCAGCAGCTCCAGGTAGGGCTCGACCGGGGTGTCCCGGTCGATCGCCAGCCCGGCCTTGGCGCCGGCGGCGCGCAGCGTCTTGGCCAGCGCCACCGGGTCCTCGCAGGCCTCGGCGTGGAAGGTGACGTTGTACGCCCCCGCCTCGGCGTAACCCGGCGCCCAGCGCTCCGGGTCGGTGATCATCAGGTGCACGTCGAACGGGATGGTCGTCGCCTTGCGCAGGCTCTGCACGATCGGCAGGCCGAGGGTGAGGTTCGGGACGAAGTGGTTGTCCATGACGTCCACGTGCACCCAGTCGGCGGTTCCCTCGATCGCGTGCACCTCCTCCGCGAGACGGGAGAAGTCGGAGGCGAGGATGCTCGGCGCGATGATGGGCGATCGTTCCACGCTGCGAGTCTATGACCGAGCCGATTGCACCGTGGCAAGGGCCGCGCGGCTTGGTGTCGCGACTTCACCCGCGAAGGAGGCCGGCTCGCCTCCTTCGCGGGACACACCCCATCAGCTCGTGCGGCGCAGAACCGCCAGGAACATCGCGTCGGTGCCGTGCCGGTGCGGCCACAGCTGCACCGTCGGGCCGGGGCCCAGCCCCGGCATGCCCGGCGGCAGCAGCGGCCGGGCGTCCACGAAGTCGACCTCGACGCCGCTGCGCCGGGCCCCCTCGCTCACCGTGACCTGCGTCTCCACCATGTGCGGCGAGCACGTCACATAGGCCACCACGCCGCCCGGGCGCACCGCCCGCAGCGCCGCCACCAGCAGTTCCCGCTGCAACTTGGTGAGCGGCGGCAGGTCGGCCGGCTGCCGGCGCCAGCGCGACTCGGGCCGCCGGCGCAGCGAGCCGAGGCCGGTGCACGGCGCGTCCACGAGCACCCGGTCGAAGGACTCCTCGGCCAGGTCCGGGTCGCGGCCGACGGAACGGCCGTCCATCGGCAGCACGGTCACCGGCATGCCCTCGGTGGCCTGGTCGACCAGGCGGGCCCGGTGCTCGGCCACCTCGACCGCGGTCACCTCGGCGCCCCGCGCGGAGGCGATCGCGCCGATCAGGCCGGTCTTGCCGCCCGGGCCGGCGCACAGGTCCAGCCAGCGGGTGTCCTGGCCCTCGATCGGCGCGGCCAGCAGCGCGGCGGCGACCAGCTGGGAACCCTCGTCCTGGACGTGGGCGCGACGCTGCCGGATCGCGGCCAGGTCGCGCGGCGCGCCGCCGTTGAGATACACCGCGTACGGCGAGAAGGCGCCCGGCACGCCGTCGACCTCGTCGGCGAGCTCGATCGCGTCGGCCCGCCCCGGCCGTGCGCACAGGTGCACCGTCGGCGGCTGGTTGTCCTCGATCAGCAGCCGGGCGGTGTCCTCCAGGTCGCCGCCGAGCGCCTCGGCGAAGGCCCGGATGACCCACTGCGGGTGGTGGTGCACCACCGAGAGGTTGGCGATCGGGTCGCTCTCGTAGTCGGGGGCGACCCGCTGCAGCCACTCCTCCAGCGGGGTCTCGGAGATGGTGCGCATCACCGCGTTGGCGAAACCGGCCGCGCCGGGCGCCACCGAGCGCACCAGGTCGACGGTCTGGTTCACCGCGGCGTGCGGCGGGACCCGGGTGTAGAGCAGCTGGTAGGCCCCGAGACGCAGCGCGTCACGGGCCGGCGGGTCGATCCGGGACACCTCCCGGCCGGCCGCCTCGGCGACGATCAGGTCGAGGGTGCCGACGGCGCGCAGCGTCCCGTACGTCAACTCGGTCGCGAACGCGGCGTCCCGCCCGTGCAGGCCCATCCCGCCGAGGATGTCGGCGAGGACCAGGTTCGCGTACGCGTCGTCGCGGTGCACGGCGGCAATCGCCTCGTACGCCGCCTGGCGTGCCGGGTCGGACGGCGGGCGACCGGCCCGCGGCGCCCGCCCACTGCGCCCGTCGCGGCCGTGGCCGGGACCGGCCGGCCGGGACGGACGGCCACCGTGCGGCCGTGAGGCCCTGTGCTCGCTCAAGAGAGCTTCTCCCCCGCTTCGATCCGCATGCCGCGCGCCCAGTCGGTGGCGGACATCGGTTTCTTTCCGGCCGCCCGGACCTCACCCAGGATCACCGGGGTGGTCGCAGTGCCGGCCAGCACCTGCTTGCGTTCCACCAGCAGCTCACCCGGCTGCAGGTGCGGAACATTGGCCACCGGGCGGACCGGGCCGAGTTTCAGCCGCTCGTCGCGCAGGGTGGTCCACGCGCCGGGCGCCGGCGTGCACGCCCGGATCCGCCGGTCCACCGCGAACGCCGGGTCGTCCCAGCGGATCCGCGCGTCGTCGACGGTCAGTTTCGGCGCGAACGTGACGCCGTCGGCGGGCTGCGGGTGTGCCCGCGCGGTGCCCGCCTCGATCGCGTCCAGCACCGCGACGAGCAGGCCGGCGCCCTCGACGGCGAGCCGGTCGAGCAGCATGCCGGAGGTGTCGTTGAACCGGATCTGCTCGGTGAGGGTGCCGTAGACCGGGCCGGTGTCCAGGCCCGCCTCCAGCTCGAAGACGCTGGCGCCGGTCACCTCGTCACCGTGCAGGACGGCGTGCTGCACCGGCGCCGCGCCGCGCCAGGCGGGCAGCAGCGAGAAGTGCAGGTTCACCCAGCCGTGTTTCGGGATCTCCAGCGCGGAGGGCGGGACCAGAGCGCCGTAGGCCACCACCGGCACGCAGTCGGGCGCGAGGGCGCGCAGCCGCTCCTGGAACTCCGGGTCGCGTGGTTTCTCCGGGGTGAGCACCTCGATGCCCCGCTCGTCGGCCCACGCGCCGGCCGGCGAACGGACCAGGCGGCGGCCCCGGCCGGCCGGGGCGTCGGGGCGGGTCACGACGGCGAGCAGCTCGTGGCCGGAGGCGGCGATCGCGTCCAGGCTCGGCACGGCCACCTCGGGGGTGCCTGCGAAGATCAGGCGCATCGGCTCACCGGCCCAGACCGAAGATGCCCCGGCCGTGCGGGCTCTCCTTGATCGTCGGGGGCTTGGCCGCGTCATACCACTCCGCGGAGCGGATCTGCTTCATCGCGTCCTTGCGGGCGGCGGCGTCCAGCCGGTCCAGGAACAGCACCCCGTCGAGGTGGTCGGTCTCGTGCTGCACGCAGCGGGCCATCAGCCCGGTGCCGACCAGCTGGATCGGGTCACCGTGCTCGTTGAAACCCGCCGCGATGACATTCTGCCGGCGCTTGGTGTCGATGTAGATGCCCGGGATGGACAGGCAGCCCTCGGGGCCGTCCTGCTCCTCCTCGTCGGGGAAGGAGAGCACCGGGTTGACGATGTGCCCGACCACGTCGTCCACGTCGAAGGTGAACACCCGCAGGCCGACGCCGAGCTGCGGGGCGGCCAGGCCGGCGCCGCCCTCGTCCTGCATGGTCTCGACGAGGTCCTTGACCAGATTGCGCAGTTCCTTGTCGAAGTCGACGACGGGATCGGCCGGCGTGCGCAGCACCGGATCGCCGAAGAGACGGATGGGCTGGACGGTCACGCGGTGATACTCCTGACTCTGGTGAACGGCACCCGACCAGTCTACGGACCGCCGATGCTCAGAAGAGGTCGGCCGGATCCACCTGGACACGCACCGTGACCGCCGCCTTACGGGCGCTGCGCACGGCCGCGGCCTCGTGCAGCGCGTGCGCCAGAGCGGCGGCTCCGGAGCGGGACACCCGCAGCAGCATCCGCTCCTGCTCCTCGGCGGCGGGCACCGGGCCCAGCACCTCCACCCCGTCGGGCAGGCGGGCCAGCGAGAGCAGCTCGGCGACGGCGGTCGCGGTGCCGGTCACGCTCGCCATCCGGGCCGCCGGCGGGAACCCCAGCTCGCGTCGTTCGGCCAGCTCACGGGCGGCGAACCAGCCGGAGTCCCAGCGCAGCAGGGCCTGCACCGGCGCCAGCGAGGCGTCGGCCACCACGATCACCCGGCCGCCCTCGGGACCCGGGCGGGCCAGGGCCGCGGCGTTGAGCCAGCGGCGCATCGTCTCCTCAGCGGCGCGCAGGTCGGAACGGCTCAGCAGCGCCCAGGTGTCGAGCAGCAGCACCGCGCCGTAGCCACCCTCGGCCAGCGGCTCGGCGCCGGGCGTGGCGACCACCACAGCCGGCTCGGCGGCCACCGTGGTCAAGATCTCGTCGCGGCCCGAGGTGCGGACCGCCGCGCCGGGGAACGCCCGGCCCAGCTCCTCCGCGGTCCGCCGGGCGCCGGTCACCGAGGCGCGCAGCCGCCGCCCCTCGCAGACCGGGCAGTGGTAGGCCGCGGCGGCCCGCCCGCACCAGTGGCAGACCGGCACGTCCCGCGCCCCCTGCAGGCCGAGCGGGCCGGAACAGTGCGGGCACCGCGCCGGGGTGCGGCACTCGGCGCACGCCACGGCCGGCAGATAGCCCCGCCGGGGCACCTGCACCAGCACCGGAGCGCCGGCCTGCAACGCCTGCCGGGCGGCCTGCCAGGCCAGCGTGGGCAGCCGGGCACTGACCGCGCCCGGGTCGCGGGCCAGCTGCGAATCGTCCCCGGTCGGCGAGATCGCCGGCTGCCGGGAACGCAGCACGTCACGCGGCGCGGCGATCTCACGGGCCCAGCCGGTCTCCAGGAGCAGCTGCCCCTCGCCGGTGCGCGCGAAGCCGCCCACCAGCGCCGCGCACTCGGCGAGCTGCGCCCGGGTGAGCAGCACGTCGCGCGCGTGCGGATAGGGCGCCCGCGGCTCGGCGTGCAGGTCGTCGCCGTCGTCCCAGATCACCACGAGCCCGAGTTTCGGCACCGGCGCCCACATCGCGGCCCGGGTGCCGGCCACCACCGGTACCTGGTGCCGGCTCGCCTTGAGGAACCGCCGGTAGCGCTCGGCCGGGCCGAGCGCCGCGTTCAGCGCGACGTGCCGGCCCTCGCCGAGGACCGCGCCGAGAGCCTGATCGACCCGGTCGAGATCGCGGGCGTCGGCCACCACGATGACCACGCCGCGCCCGCCGCGGACGGTGGCCGCGGCCGCCTCCGCGATCCGCAGCGGCCAGTCCTCACCGGGCAGCGCGGACCAGACCGCCCGCGCGGGCCGGCCCTCCTCCAGCGCCCGCAGATAGGCCGGGCCCGTCTCGTAGAGGTCCCAGCCACCCGGCGCGGGCGGTTTGATGCCGGAGAAGCTGTCAGTGTCCTCCGGCGCCGGCACACCGCCGGCATGATCCGATCGCGCGGCGTCGCCCGGCGGGGCGGCGTCGCCCCGCAACGCGGCATGCGCATCGCCCGGCCCTGCGGGATCGCC
>NZ_JBEZZB010000133.1:0-29702 GCF_040638955.1 Actinoplanes sp. NPDC024001 | reverse complement strand
CGCTCGATATCTGCCCAAGGAGACGCCGGCGAGGTCGGTGGCCGGCTGGACCTTCTTCGGGGCATTCCTGCCCAGCACGATCATCTCCGCGCTCGACCGGCCTCGACGGTGTCCGCGAGGCCTGCGACGCCGAACCCGGCGACCGCACCATGATCGACGCGCTGGCGCCGGCGGCGGCCACCTTCAGCGACCGGCTCGACGCCGGCCACCCCTGGCCGGAAGCCCTGAACGCCGCGGTCGAGGCGGCCACCGCCGGCGCGGACGCGACCGCCGACCTGCCGCCCCGGCTCGGCCGCGCCGGCCACCTGGGGCTCCGGGTGCTGGGCTGCCCCGACCCGGGCGCCCAGGCCGTGGCGGTCTGGCTGCGCGCCGCGGCGGCCGCCATCATCCCGTGAGCTCTGGACGCCGTGCGGGATCATCGACGGATGACCGAAATGGAGTGGAAGGAAGGCAGCGCCGGGGTTCTGCGCCTGCCGTCCGGGCGGCTGGTGCGCGGCCGGGGGCTGCGCGATCCGATGCCGGCGGGACATCCGCCCCAGTTCGGCGTCTACCTGCTCGGCTCCGCGCCGGAGGAGTTCGGGTGGACCAGCCGGTGGGTGCGGTGGCGGGACTTCTGGGTGCCGGCCGACCCGTCGTACGCGAAAGAGGTTTTGACCGAGGCCTGGCGCCGCGCCGAGGGTGAGCGGGTGGAGATCGCCTGCGGTGGCGGCCGTGGCCGCACCGGCACCGCGCTGGCGTGCCTCGCCGTGCTCGACGGCGTGCCGCCGGCCGAGGCGGTCGCCTACGTGCGCCGGCACTACCATCCGCGCGCGGTGGAGACCCCCTGGCAGCGACGTTTCGTCGGGCGTTTCACCGGGGATCCACGGCCGGCTGCGCCTCCGCGTCAAGAGCCGTGATCAGGGTGCCGAGCCGGTCGAAGAGTTCGTCGTCGGCCGGCAGGCCGGCGGTGCGCTGCCGGATCTCCGCCGTCACCCGCTCGTGCAGGCGCCGGCCGCGCGCCGCCAGGTGTACCCGGATGCGCCGCCGGTCGACGTCGTCGCCCCGGCGGTAGACCAGGTTCTCCTCGACCAGGTGGTCGATCAGGCGGGTCAGGCTGCCCGGCGGCAGGAAGGCCAGCTCGGAGAGCTCGGTCATGAAGTGGCCCTTGCCGTCGGCGAGCACGGTAATGACGCGCCAGGCGTCCATCGAGCACCGCTCGGCCTTGAGGACGGTCGCGACGCGGCGGGCCAGCAGCCGCTCGGCGCGAGTGAGCAGGTACATCAGGTCGGTTGATCCCCGCATCGTCGCGATGTTACCGACCTTGCTCTCTGGAGATCGCGGGATGGATCCAGGACCATGAGGCGATGCCACCGTCCGCCACCTTCGACGTGGCCCTCGTCGTGCCGCTGCGCGGGCCGGCCGGCATCCTCGGGCCGAGCGCCGAGCTGTGCGCGCAGCTCGCCGCCGAGGAGGTGAACCGGGCCGGCGGCATCCTCGGCCGGGAGTTGCGCCTGGTGCCGGTCGATGGCGGCGCTCCCCCGCCGGCGGTGGCGGCGGAGGTGGCCGCGCTGGTCGACTCCGGAGCGGTGCAGGGGGTGACCGGATGGCACATCTCGACGGTCCGGCAGGCGATCGCCCCGCGCGTCGCCGGCCGCGTGCCCTATGTGTACACCGCGCTGTACGAGGGCGGCGAGCGCACCGACGGCGTCTTCCTCACCAGCGAGACCCCGGACGTGCAGCTCTTCCCGGCGATGCGCCTGCTGGGTGCGGAACGCGCCGCCCGCCGGTGGTACGTCGTGGGCAACGACTACGTCTGGCCGCGGCGCACCGCCTCGGCCGCCCGGCGGTTCGCCCACGGCGCCGGGATGAGCGTCGTCGGTGAGGATTACGTGCCGCTGTCCACGTCCGACTTCGGGCCGGTGCTGCGCCGGATCGAGCGCTCCGGCGCGGACGCCGTGCTGATGCTGCTCGTCGGCACCGACGCGGTTCGGTTCAACCGGGCCTTCGCCCGCTCCGGATCGGCCGGGCGCCTGCGGCTGAGCACCCTGATGGACGAGAACATGCTGCTGGCCAGCGGCGCGACGGCCACGACGGACCTGTTCAGCACGGCCGGATTCTTCGCCTCGATGGTGACGCGGGAGAACCTGGACCTGCACGGCCGGTACGCGGCCCGGTTCGGCGTCGAGGCGCCCCCACTGGGCAGTCTCGGCGAGTCCTGTTACGAGGGTGTGCTGCTGCTCGCCGCGCTGGTCGAGCGGGCCGGCGCCGCCGACGTGCGGGCGATCGGGGCGAACGCCGAGTCGGTGTCCTATGAGGGCCCGCGCGGTCTGCTGCGCCTGCGGCAGCGGCACGTGCGCCAGCGGATCTATCTGGCGCAGGCCCGCGGTGTCGAGTTCGACGTGCTGACCCAGCTGCCTTGACAGGCGTCCCACCGGCCCGCGAAGATGCTTCCAGACGGAAGTACCTCCTTTTCGCCGACCTATTCAGGGTCGGCTTTTTTGTTTTCTGCCGGAAACACAGGAAACGCTGTATTAAGGCGCGGGAAACGACGCGGAAATCGAAGAACATGAAACTGATGCTGCTCAGCGGATCGGCACCGTAGCTGGTCGAGGGCGCTGTCTCGCGGCACGACGACCGGCAACCCCGGCGGCCCGGACTTCCATAGACATCAATCCGAGATCGGCTGTCACAGCCGTTACGGAGGTTCCATGTTCAGGTATTCCGGCCGCCGCACCGCGGCCATTGTCGCATCCGTCGCGGTGTTCGCCGCACTCACCGCCTGCGGCGCCAAGACCACCGACAGCGCGGCCCCCGCGGCCGGCGCGGCGATCGACACCTCCGGCGACACGGTCAAGGTCGGCCTGCTGAACTCGCTCTCCGGCACCATGGCGATCAGCGAGGTGACCGTACGGGACTCGCTGCAACTGGCGATCGAGGAGATCAACGCGGCCGGCGGGGTGCTCGGCAAGAAGATCGAGGCGGTCAGCGAGGACGGCGCGTCGGACTGGCCCACGTTCGCCGAGAAGTCGCAGAAGCTGATCAGCGAGGACAAGGTGGCGGCGGTCTTCGGCTGCTGGACCTCGGCCAGCCGCAAGGCGGTCAAGCCGGTCTTCGAGAAGAACAAGTCGCTGCTGTTCTACCCGGTGCAGTACGAGGGGCTGGAGCAGTCGCCGTACATCTTCTACACCGGCGCGACCACGAACCAGCAGATCGTCCCGGGCCTGGACTACCTCAAGGCGCAGGGCAAGACCAGCGTCTACCTGGTCGGCTCGGACTATGTGTTCCCGCGCACCGCCAACAAGATCATCAAGGCGTACGCCGAGGCGAACGGCATGAAGGTGCTCGGCGAGGACTACGCGCCGCTGGGCTCCACCGAGTTCTCCACGATCGTCAACAAGGTCAAGGCCTCCGGCGCGGCCGCGGTGTTCAACACCCTCAACGGCGACAGCAACGTGGCCTTCTTCAAGGAGTACAAGGCGGCCGGCCTGACCGCCGAGGGCATGCCGGTGGTCTCCGTCTCGATCGCCGAGGAGGAGGTCAAGAGCATCGGCACGCAGTACCTGGCGGGTCAGCTCACGGCCTGGAACTACTACCAGACCACCGAGGGCGCGGCGAACAAGAAGTTCGTCGAGGCCTACAAGAAGAAGTACGGCGCGGACAAACCGACCAGTGACCCGATGGAGGCCGCGTACGTCTCGGTCCACCTGTGGAAGGCGATGGTCGAGAAGGCCGGCTCCTTCGACGTCGAGAAGGTGAAGGCGGCCGCGAACGGCATCACCTACGAGGCACCCGAGGGTCTGGTCACCGTGGACGGCCCGACCCAGCACATCCACAAGACCGCCCGGATCGGCAAGATCGGTGCGGACGGCCTGATCACCGAGGTGTGGAACTCCGGCAAGCCGATCCAGCCGGATCCGTACCTGAAGGGATACAGCTGGGCGACGGGCCTGTCGTGACACTCGTCCTCAGCCAGCTCTTCACCGGCATCAGCATCGGTGCGGTCCTGCTGCTCATCGCTCTCGGACTGTCGCTGACCTTCGGTCAGATGGGCGTCATCAACATGGCGCACGGCGAGCTGATCATGGTCGGGGCCTGCACCGTGTACGTGCTGCAGCAGGTGCTGACCGGTGCCGGCTCGTCGCTGGTGGTCGCCCTGCCGGTCGCGTTCGTGATCGCCGGCCTGATGGGTGTGCTGCTGGAGGTGCTGCTGATCCGCCGGCTCTACGCCCGCCCGCTGGACACCCTGCTGGTCACCTGGGGTGTCTCGCTGATCCTGCAGCAGCTCGCCCGGGACATCTTCGGCGCGCCGAACGTGCAGACCCGGGCACCGGAGTTCCTCACCGGCAGCATCACCGTCTTCGGTGATCTGGTGATCTCCAGCAGCCGGCTGTTCATCCTGGTGCTCGCGCTGACCGCGGTCGCCGTCCTGACCGTGGTGCTGAGGACCACCTCGCTGGGCCGGCGGATCCGGGCCGTGGTGCAGAACCGCGACCTGGCCGCCGTCTCCGGCCTGGCCACCGGCCGGGTCGACCGGCTGACCTTCTTCATCGGCTCCGGCCTGGCCGGCATCGCCGGGGTCGCGCTGACCCTGATCGGCCCGATCGGCCCGACCATGGGCACCAACATCATCGTCAACGCGTTCCTGGTCGTCGTGGTGGGCGGAATCGGACAGCTGAAGGGAACGGTCATCGTGGCGTTCGTCCTCGGCATCCTGCAGTCCATGGTGGAGTACACGACAACCGTCAGCGTCGCCAGCGTGATCGTCTTCGTCGCGATCGTCGCCTTCCTCCAGTGGCGCCCGCAGGGGCTGTTCACTCTCCGGACCAGGAGCCTGGCATGACGTACCTCAAAAAGCCGTTGGTGGGCTTCGGCGTCGCGGCGGTGCTGCTCTTCGCCGTCGCGCCGGTGGCGCTCGGCGACTTCCGGCTCAACCTGCTCGCCAAGTACCTCTGCTTCGCCATCATCGCGGTCGGCATCGGCCTCGCCTGGGGCCGGGGCGGCATGCTCACCCTCGGTCAGGGCGTCTTCTTCGGCCTCGGCGGCTACGCGATGGCGATGCACCTCAAGCTCGCCGACGCGGGTCCCGGCAACCTGCCGGACTTCATGCAGCTGTACGGCCAGCTGGACGCCCTGCCCTGGTGGTGGAAACCGTTCGCGAACCCGCTGTTCGCGCTGGCCGCCACGGTCCTGCTGCCGATGTTCGTGGCGCTGCTGCTCGGCCTGCTGATCTTCCGGCGGAAGGTGCGTGGCGCGTACTTCGCGATCCTGTCCCAGGCGCTCTGCGCGGCCTTCGCGATCCTGCTGATCGGCCAGCAGGGCACCACCGGCGGCACCAACGGGCTCACCGACATCCAGGGCTTCTTCGGCTACGACCTGAACGACCCGGTCAACCGCCGGATGATCTACTTCATCATCGCCGGGGCCCTGCTCGGCGTGCTCGCCCTGACCTGGCAGCTCAACCGCAGCCGCTACGGCGAACTGCTGGTGGCGGTCCGCGACGGCGAGGAGCGGGTGCGGTTCCTCGGCTACGACCCGGCGAACGTCAAGCTCGTCGCGTACGTCGCGGCCGCCGGCATGGCCGGCCTGGCCGGCGCCCTGTTCGTGCCGGCCGTCGGGATCATCTCGCCCGCGATGATCGGGGTGGTGCCGTCGATCGAGTTCGTCATCGGGGTCGCGGTCGGCGGCCGGGCCAGCCTGGTCGGCCCGGCGCTCGGCGCCATCGCGGTGGCGTGGGCGAAGACCGCCCTCTCCGAGCGGGCGCCGTCCGCGTGGACGTACTTCGAGGGTCTGCTCTTCATCCTGCCGATCGTGTTCCTGCCCGGCGGGCTGGCCTCGCTGGCGGGCCTGATCCGCCGGCGCCGCGCTGTCCCTGTGGAAAAGCCTGCCGCGCCTGTGGAGAAGACCCCGGCGGAGGTGGCGACATGAGCGGATTGTCGGTTCGCGACCTGCGGGTCGTCTTCGACGGGTTCGTCGCGGTCGGCGGCGTCGACCTGGACGTGCCGGCCGGCGACGTGCGGTTCATCATCGGCCCGAACGGTGCCGGCAAGACCACGCTGATCGACGCGGTCACCGGGCTGGCCAAGGCGACCGGTTCGGTCACCTTCGAGGGCCAGGAGCTGCTCGGGAGCAAGGTCCACAAGATCGCCCGGCGGGGCGTCGGGCGGACCTTCCAGACCGCCACGGTCTTCGAGGAACTCACCGTCCTGCAAAATCTCGACATCGCCGCCGGCTGGGCACGTGGCCCGCTCACCCTCTTGCGTACGCGCAAAGGCGTGCCGCCCGAGGTGGAGGCGGCCTTGGAGACCGTGCGGCTGACCGAGGTGCGCGACAAGCCGGCCGGGACGCTGGCGCACGGGCAGAAGCAGTGGCTGGAGATCGGCATGCTGCTCGTGCAGAACGCCCAGCTGTTCCTGCTCGACGAGCCGGTGGCCGGGATGAGCCACGAGGAACGCGACGCCACCGGGGAACTGCTCGGCCAGCTCAGCAGGAACCACACCGTGGTGGTGATCGAGCACGACATGGACTTCCTGCGGCGGTTCGCCCGGTCGGTCACCGTGATGCACGCCGGCAAGATTCTCTCCGAGGGCACCGTCGCCGAGGTGCAGGCCGACCCTCGCGTGCAGGAGGTCTATCTAGGACACGCGGCGGCATGACCGCCTGCACCGAGCGGCACCCGGCCGCGCCGAACGGTCGGCGCGGCCGGCGAGGGCCAGAAGGGCATGCCATGAGAGCACAGGAGGCGTGATGCTGCGGTTCGAGGACATCCACGCCGGTTACGGCCGCAGCATCGTCCTGCACGGCGTCAGCCTCACCGTGCCGACCGACGGCGTCGCCGCGGTGCTCGGGCACAACGGCGCCGGCAAGAGCACCCTGCTGCGCGCCGCGATCGGCCTGATCAGACCGCGCAGCGGCCTGATCCTGCTGGACGGCGAGGACATCACCCGGCTGGCGCCGCACGACCGGGTGGCGCGCGGCATGGCCTACGTCCCGCAGGGCCAGCAGAGCTTTCCGCACCTCACCACGCAGGAGAACCTGCAGCTGGTCGCCGACGGCCGCAGGGACGGCAAGGCGGCGATGGCCGAGGCGCTGGATCTCTTCCCGGCGCTGAAGGACCTGATGGGCCGCCGGGCCGGGCTACTCTCCGGCGGCCAGCGCCAGCAGCTCGCTCTGGCCCGAGCGCTGATCACCCGGCCGCGGCTGCTGCTGCTCGACGAGCCGACCGAGGGCATCCAGCCGTCGGTGGTCGCCGAGATCGAACAGACCATCCTCGGGCTGGCCGCCCGCGGCGGCATGTCGGTCCTGCTGGTGGAGCAGCATGTGGGCTTCGCCCTGCGGGCCGCACAGTCCTACCACGTGCTGGAGGCCGGCCGCGTCACCTCGGCCGGCGACGGCGGAGCGGAAGCCGAGTCCACCGTTCGCCAGGCTCTGACCGTCTGACCGCGGGTGATGCCGGTTTGCCGGCCGGCATCACCCGCTACCAGCCGAAGCGGCGGGGGAAGACCACGGCGGCCAGTTCGCTCTGGCCCTCGACGTTGGGGTGGAAGTAGTCGATCCGGTTCACCAGGTCCAGCGAGAAGCGGACCTCGTGGGCCCGGCCGCCGTCCCAGCGGCAGCGTTTGCCGTACGCCTTGCAGGCTGCCTCGAGCTGCTCGTTGTAGGCGTCGATGCGGTCGCGCACCCGTTCCCGCCGCTTCTCGTCGGCGGGCGCGTCGGACGCCGGGTTGGCGAGCATCGACGGGCAGATGCCGCCCTGGCTCCAGACCCGGACGGCCTGCTCGTCGCCGTGGCCCAGCTCCCACAGGCGGTAGAGGTCAGGGATGCTGACCACCAGCACGCGGGTCTTGGGCAGGCCCTTCTTGAGCCGGGCCAGGCCGCGGTCGACCTCCTTGCGGAACTGGGCCACCGACGTCATGTTCCGCACCGAGGCGGCGCAGGCGTCGTTCGCTCCGATCAGGACGGTCACGTATTGCGCCTTGACGTGGACCGCCTGGGTGGCCTGCCCGGCCAGCGCGTCGGCCTCGGCGCCCGGCTCGGCGAAGTTGCGCGCCTCGCCCTTGATCTTCGGGTTCTCCTCGAGGATCCGCCGGTAGTGACTGTCCACCGCGGAGCTGGTCCCGGTCGACCAGGAGTTACGGCTGCACGCGACGAACGCCAGGCAACTGCCGAAGCCCGCGGTGATCGAGTCGCCCAGGGCGGCCATCGACGACGGCAGCGTGGCCGGCGGCCGGCTGGTGGGGGTGTCGTCGGGCGGGTCCGGTGTGGCGCCGCCGGCTCCCTCGCAGGCGAGGGCGAACACGGCCAGGAGCGCCAGCGCGACCAGGTGCCAGCGGCGGAACATCTCGGCACAATATGCCATCAGTCTCGCCGCCGTCGACCAAATGATCACTCTGAGCAATCATCGGCACGCTTTCTGTCACGCGGTGCTGGAGATCTGGTAGCCGGCGACGAGCAGCGCGGCGAAGAGCGGCAGGACGGCCAGCCAGCCGAGCAGGACCGCGCGCCGCGCATCGCGGAAGCGGTGCAGTTGCGCGGCGAGCAGCGCCAGCAGGAGCGGGACGGCGATCAGCGCCGTCATGATCACCGCGCCGGTCCCGTCGTCGGCGAGCCCGTCGATCCAGGGCGTCTCCACCGCGGCGGCGGTCCAGAGGAACCAGGCCATGACCACCAGGAGCACCAGCGCCCAGCGGAAGACGGACAGGCCCACCCGCAGCCGGCTCGTACTTTCGATCATGCGCGGCATCCTGCCACACCGGGTCACCCGGACGGGCCGGGCGGAAATCCGCCCGGCCCACCGGTGATCAGTGCTGGTGGAGCAGTTCGTGGGTCTCGCTGATCTTCGCCAGCGACTTCGGGGCGACCGGGGCCGAGCGGGCCAGCGCCGCGGCACCCGGCAGGGCCGGCTTCGACGGCGTGTAGAGCCAGGCCTGGAAGAGCGCGTCGAGGTCCTCGCCGGAGATCTTCTCGGCGAAGGCGGTGAACTCCTCCGTGGTCGCGTTGCCGTGCTGCTTCTCGGCGGCCCAGCCGCGCACGATCGCGAAGAAGTCCGCGTCGCCGACGGCCAGCCGCAGCTGGTGCAGCGTCATCGCGCCGCGGTCGTAGACGGCGTCACCGAACAGCTGCGGCACACCCGGATCGGCCGGCGCGGTGGTCCAGATGTCGGCGTCGTCCGGATAGGTGGCGTAGAGGTAGTCGAAGATCTCCTGGGCGGTGCCCTCCTCGTTCTTCTCCGACCACAGCCACTCGGCGTAGGTGGCGAAGCCCTCGTTGAGCCAGATGTGCTTCCACTCGGCCACCGCGACCGAGTCGCCGAACCACTGGTGCGCCATCTCGTGCACGACCACCGAGGTGTTGGAGCCACGGCGGAAGAAGCCGGCCGAGTACGTCGGCCGCGTCTGGTTCTCCAGGGCGAAGGTGAGCGTGTCCGGCGGCGCGACGAGCCCGCCGATCGCCTCGAACGGGTACGGCCCGAAGATCGTCTCCTCCCACTCGGTGATCTCGGCGGTCCGCTCGATGCTGGCCTCCGCGGCGTCCCGGAAGTCCTGCGTGAGCAGCTGGGAGTAGGCGTTGTAGACCGGCAGGCCACCCTCGGTGGTGTCGGTGGTGACGTCGTACTGCCCGACCGCGAGGAAGGTCAGGTACGTCGCCTGCGGTTTCACGGAACGCCAGCTCCACCGGGTGTAGCCGAGCGTCTCGCGGACCGGCGGGCGGGGCATGACGCCGTTGCTGATCGCCTCGACGCCGGTCGGCACCGAGACCGACACGTCGAAGGTCGCCTTGTCGATCGGGTGGTCGTTGCTCGGGTACCACCACCAGGCGATCTCCGGTTCGCCGATGGCGAGAGCGCCGTCCGGCGTACGGATCCAGGCGGTGAAGCCGGCGCCGACCTCGGTCGAGGGCGTCCCGGAGTACTGCACCACCACTGTCATCGCGCCGTCGTCGGCGATCGGGCGGGCCGGTGTCACGACCAGCTCGTGCTCACCCACGCGCGTGAAGGTGGCCGGCCGGTTGTTCACCCGCACCGAGGAGACGTCGAGCAGGAAATCGAGGTTGAACCGGCTGAGATCCTGTGTGGCGGTGGCCAGGATCGTCGTGGTGCCGGTGAGCCGGTCGGTGGCCGGCGTGTAACGCAGGCGGATGTCGTAGTGAGAGACGTCGTACCCGCTGTTGCCGTAATCCGGGTAGTACTCGTCGCCCACCCCGGGGCCTCCCGGGGCCGGCGCGGCACGGTGGTGCTGCGGCGCGGCAACGGAAACGGGCGTGGCCTCGGCGGCCACGCCCGTTCCGGCGAGGGTCAACGTCGTGGCGGTCAGGGCCACGAGCAGTCTTCGCACGGTCGAACTTCCTTCCGTAGGTCGGAGTTCCCCCGCCAACCTATCGAAGGACATCGAAGATTTTCTGTCAGGACATCGCCACATCGTCGAACCAGACGGTGCCGGTGTTGTCGCCGGACTTGAGGTGGAGCTGGACGCTGGTCGCGCCGGCCGGGGCGGTCGCCTCGATGACGAGCTTGGTCCAGGTGGTGTTGCCGGCGGGCAGGCGGTTCGAGAGGTTCTGGCCGAGCCACTTGCCGTTGACGTCGAACCAGCTCAGCGACATCTCGGTGGTGCCGGTCGCGTTGATGCCGCGGGCGAAGGACTCGGCGCGCCACCGGTAGCCGGCCTGGACGGGCGTGATCGGGGCGGTGACCACCGACGGCAGCCCGGCCGAGGTACGCGTGGTGCCGGCGAACTTGATCGACTTGGTGCCGTTGCGGGGCATGTCGGTGGTGACCACGCCGGCGCCGGCCTGCGGCTGGTTCTCGCGCCACGGCGAGTCGACCTCGGCGGCCTCGAAGCCCAGGTTCAGGAAGCTGTTCGGCATGGTGCCGGTCGTCCAGGCGGTGCGGACCACGGAGGCGGCGAGCTTGGCGGTGCCGTTGGCGCGGTAGAGGCCGAACTTGTACTGGGCCGGCAGCGTCGAGACGATCGAGTTGCTGGGGATGGCACCGGTCGAGAAGTCGTTCAGCGTCCACGGCGACACCGAGCCGACGCCGGCCTCCTTGGCGGCACGGAACACCCGGGCCAGGTAGGCAGCCTGCTCCCCTTCGCTAACCACCGCACTGCTCACCCCGGTCTCGCCGATGACGATCGGAGAGGGTGCGACCGCGGCCTGGGCCTTGCGGATCTCGGCGAGCGAACGCTCCGAGTTGCCGTAGAAGTGGAAGTCGTAGTAGTCCAGCGGGGTCGCGGTCAGCTCCGCCTTGATCTTCGCCATGCCGGCCGCGCCGGTGGCGCCGTCGACCGAGAGGGTCAGCGGCATGGCCGGGGCCGCGGCACGGATCGCCGGGATGACCTGGCGGACCCAGGTGACAGCGGCGGTGTCGTTCGGCTGGAACTCGTTCTTCACCTCGACCGCGATCACCCGCGGGTCGTTCACGTACGGGGCCAGCACGGCCTTCGCCCAGGTGACGCTGTTCGCCACGTCGGTGTAGCCGGCCCACCAGTCGAAGAGGGTCACCTTGACGGTGAGGCCCTTCGCGTCCGCGATGCTGATGAACTTGCGCAGCTTCTCGGTGTACTCGGTCTTCGGCTGCGGGTAGCCGAACGCCTGCGGGAAGACGATCACCCGGACGTTGTCCGCCCCGAGCGCGGCGATCTTGGCCATGTCCTGCTCGATGCGGGTGGCGTTGAAGTTGGTCCACATGGCCGACCAGCCGGCGTCGGACGGGTAGTAGTTCAGCGACTTGGCCACCTTCACCGCGGCCATCCGGTCCGCCATGGTCGGCGCCGCGGTCGTGGCCGCCTGGGCCTGGGAGACCGGCAGAACCATGCACAGCAGGAACGAGAAGGTCAGGATGTACGCGCGGAAGCGGGTGCTGGTCATCGGGGGTTGGCCTCTTCGCTTGGGTTGCTTTTCGGGGGGTGACCTCTCATTCGGCGGGTTTCACCCGGGTTGCAGGCCTCGGCTGATGGCAAAGAGGTTGCAGAACGGGAGCGTGGTCAACCTGAACCCGGGGCTCGGCGGCGGTGTTCTCCCAGACATGTACACCCACCCATGGCCGTCCTCCGCGACGGAGTACTACCCGTATCCGGGCGAGGCGTCGGCCGTCGCCGTCACCATGAAGTACTCGTGGCTCGGGTTCCTGTTGGGGCTGTTCACCCCGGTTCTGGAGATCGACGGTCAGCCGGTCCCGGCCGGCTGGCGACGGCCGATCGTGGCGCCGGTCGCGCCGGGGCAGCACCACGTCCACGTGCACGTGCCGTACCTGATGCCCCGCCGCATCGGGAAGGCCGACCTGATCGTCACCGCGGCGCCCGGCCAGACCGTCGAGCTGGAGTACCGGGCCCCGCTGATCGTCTACATGCGCGGCGCCCTCGGGGCCGGGCCGCAGAAGTACCCCGGCCTGGTGGCCTCGGTGATCCTGCTCGTCCTGCTCATGCTGATGGCGCTCTGCTCGTTCGGCGGGACGCTGGCCATGAACCGGGCGGCGGCCCTCTCCACGTCGGACTCCAGCCGGAGCATCCCCGAGCTGCCCGGGCTGCCGGCGTCCGCGCCCGCGCTGCCGAACCTGCCCGAGCCACCGGCCGGCGAGGAGAAGCCCGCGCTCAAGGAGGGGCAGCCGGGCCGCCGGCTCACCGGGGCCACCTTCGAGGACGGGGAGAAGACGTTCACCATGCAGTTCGAGGGGTGGCCGTTCGCCTTCCGTACGCCGCAGAGCTGGGGCTGCCTCGTCGCCCGGACCGACATCCCGGACTCCAAGGCCTACATCTGCGTCGACGAGGGCAACCCGGGCAGCGGCAAGCGTCTCGCCGTCCTGCTGCGAGCCTGCCCGGCGCCGTGCGGCGCCAAGCAGCAGAACACGCTGAGCAAGAACTGGTTCCGCGCCGGCGAGAAACCGCGCAAGTTCGACGCCACCACGAAGTTCCTCGAGGTGGAGAAGAGCCGCTACCAGCTCGTCATGAGCCACTTCTTCGCCGCGACCGGCGAGGGCCGGCCGCAGTGGCAGGTGGCGCTGGACGCCACGTCGCCGGTGAAGTCCCGCGCCGAGATGCAGAAGGTCGTCAACGAGATCCTCACCCAGACTTCGTGACCGAGGCGTTCGCGCCGAGGAAGAAGATGCCCGGCAGCCCGTCGGTCTCGAATCCCGCGCTGCGGTTCTGGCGCAGCGTGGAACGTCGGACGGTCAGATTCCCCGGTGCGGTCGTTGCTCACGAAGAACACCGCACCACCGCCCTCCGCGGCCCGGTTCCGCTCGATGACGGTCCCGTCGACGGTCAGCGTGAACCGGTCGCCGTCCAGGTAGATCGCGCCGCCGCTACCCCCGCCCGGGGTGCCGGCCCGGGCCGGGTTCGCGCCCCTGCCGACCGCCTCGTTGTTCGCGAAACGGCTGTTCAGCACGGTCCAGGAGACGCCGATGCTGCTCAGCGCCCCGCCGTTGGAGCACACTCCGCCGGTGAACGTGCTGCCCACCACGTACACCGGGTCGTCGCCGCCCTGGTCGAGAACGCGCACCGCCGCGCCACCGCCCTCGGCCGTCTCCCCCGTGCTGTCGCCCTTGGTGAACGCCATGTTCTGGATCGTCAGGCGTGGAGTGTCCTGGTCCTGGCAGTGCGAGGTGGTCCAGCCCTGGGCCTGGTCGCAGGTGTTCAGGTAGAGGATCCGGCGTTTGCCCGCCCCGCTCAGCGTGATTTTGCCGCCGCCGTCGAGGACCACCTTCGCGCTGGTGTTACGCACCTTGGCGGTGGCGGTCATGGTGATCGTGACCGGTTGCGGTCCGCAGTCGAAGGTGATGATGCCGCCGGCCGCCACCGCTCGGACGACCGCCGTGGAGGTGCAACTGGCCGCGGTGCCGTTGCCGACCGTACGCGTCGGGTCGGTGGTGTCGACCGGCCTCGCCGCCGCCGGAATGACGGCCCGGCCCCGCGGATTGCCGGGTTTGGGCAGTGATGTCTCGGGTGGCGCGCTGCTCGCCGGCGCCCTTGACGGCCTCCTTTTCGCAAGCGCCCAGGAGACCCGCGGCGAGCAGCGCGAGCGCCACCGCCGCGGGGGTCCGTCGATTCAACACCGGCCGATGGTACGGGTGAGAGCACCCGTGTCTAGCGCCTGGTCCAGATCTGGTTGGGCGCGTTCTTGCAGGTGTAGAGGATCACCGGGGTGGAGTTGGCCGTCTCGTTGTTGTAGACGTCCAGGCACAGACCGGACTGCACTCCGATGATCTTGCCGTCGGCGGTGACGTTCCACTGCTGATTGGCCTGCCCGTTGCAGGTGTAGAGGACCACCCTGGTGTTCGGCGTGGTGCCCCGGTTGTAGGCGTCCAGGCACTTGCCCATGACCTGCAGCTGCTTACCGGGCGTGTAGGTCCACTGCTCGTTCACCCCGTTGGTACAGGCGTAGATGATCACCTCGGTGTTGTTGCCGGTCGACGAGTTCGGGTCGTCCAGGCACTTGCCGGAGGACTTGCTGACCAGCTGCCGGGTCCAGCCACCCGGACCGGGGGTGTTGGCCCGCACCCGCAGCAGCACGGTCTCGTGCGGCTTGACCGTCCGGCTGATCGCGCCGGTCGTCGTGGTGACCTGTTTCGACCACAGGTCGGTGACGGTGTACTGGCTCGACGCCGGCAGCGACAGGTAGTTGGCCGTGGTCGACATGCTCTGCGTCGTGTCGCTGCGGTTGAACAGCGCGACCACCCGGTCCCCGTTCGCGAGCGGCTTGACCAGGACGTGCCGCTCGCCGTAGACCAGGTTCTCGGTGCCGCCGACGTAGATCTGCCGGGCCTGCTCGCCGAGCGGGTCCTGGTTGATCGCGATGACGTCCCGGTTGAGGTGGATCGCCTTCAGGTCGGCCGGCAGGTTCCGCAGGTCGGCGCCGGCGATCAGCGGCGCGTTCATCATCGCCCAGAGGCTGAAGTGGCTGCGCATCTCGTCGTAGGTGAGGGCCGGCCTGTCCGGCCACGGCGTGGAGCCGATCTCCAGCATGTCCGGGTCGTTCCAGGCGCCCGGCTTCGCGGCCCACGCCGCTGGGACGTTGAGCCGGTAGATGTGGTCGATCCGGCCCCACCACGGCTGGATGTCGCCGGTGGTGCGCCACAGGTTGCCGACCGACGGACCCCAGTTCCACGGGTGGCTCTGGCCCCACTCGCAGATGGCCAGGATCATCGGCCGGCCGGTCGCGATGATCGCGTCCTGCATCCGCTTGTACCGGACCTGGTGCGGCTCGAGCGGGTTCCCGTCCGCGTCCGCCGGGAACGCGCAGTTGTCGTACTTGATGTAGTCGACGTCCCAGGACGCGAAGAGTGCGGCGTCCCGGGTCTCGAAGCCGTGGCTGCCCGGGTAGCCCGCGCAGGTCCGGGTGCCGTTGTCGGCGTAGATGCCGAACTTCATCCCCTTCGCGTGCACGTAGTCGGCCAGCGCCTTGATCCCGCTGGGGAAGCGCACCGGGTCGGCGACCAGGTTGCCGGAGCTGTCCCGCTGCTTCGCCGACCAGCAGTCGTCCAGGTTGACGTAGTTGTAGCCGGCCGCCAGCCAGCCCTCGGCGACCATCAGGTCAGCGGTCTCGCGGACCAGGTCCTCGCTGATGTCGCACTCGAACGTGTTCCAGGTGTTCCACCCCATCGGCGGCGTCAGCGCAAGGCCGTTGTCCCAGGCCAGAGCCGGCTTCGCCGGCTCGGCCAGGACCGGCGCGGCCAGGCCGGCGGTGACCGCCAGGAGCCCGGCCGCCAGGACGCGCCACAGCTTCGTTCTTCTCACCGGGCGATCTTGTCAGAGTCCTGATAGGAAAGTCGACGATCATCGAAGTGTGCGCCGGAGGAACTCCATCGTCAGCGCCGAGATGCGGGCCTTCTGCTCGTTGTCCGCGGCCCCGCCGTGACCGCCCTCGACGTTCTCGTAGTACGCCGCCGGATAGCCGTGCCGGCGCAGCAGGGCCAGCATCTTGCGGGCGTGCCCCGGATGGACCCGGTCGTCGCGGGTCGAGGTGATGAAGAGGACCGGCGGATACGGCTGGCCCGCCCGCACGTTGTGGTACGGCGAGAACTCGCGCAGGTACGCCCAGTCGGCCTCGTCGTCGGGGTCGCCGTACTCGGCGATCCACGACTTGCCGGCGAGCAGCTGCGTGTAGCGGCGCATGTCGAACAACGGCACCCGGGCGACGATCGCCCCGAACAGCTCCGGGTAGCGGGTCAGCATGACACCCATCAGCAGACCGCCGTTGCTGCCGCCGGAGATGCCGAGCCGCTCCGGCGTGGTGATCCCGCGCGCCACCAGGTCGCCGGCGACGGCCGCGAAGTCCTCGTAGGCGCGGACCCGGTTCTCCCGCAGGGCGGCCCGGTGCCAGTCGGGGCCGTACTCCCCGCCACCGCGGATGTTCGCCACCACGTAGGTGCCGCCGCGGGCCAGCCAACTGCGTCCGATCACCCCGTTGTACGCGGGGGTCAGCGAGATCTCGAAACCGCCGTACCCGGTGAGCAGCGTGGGCCCGCCGGCCGCGGCGCCACCGACGACGAAGTACGGCACCCGCGTACCGTCGGCGGAGGTGGCGAAGAACTGC
This sequence comes from Actinoplanes sp. NPDC024001, assembly GCF_040638955.1. NCBI lineage: Bacteria > Bacillati > Actinomycetota > Actinomycetes > Micromonosporales > Micromonosporaceae > Actinoplanes > Actinoplanes sp. NPDC024001. Next base: position 13,199 of record NZ_JBEZZB010000133.1, on the reverse strand, counting down.
CGCACCGCCATGCCGTCCGTGTCGAAGAACGCTGGCTCGCGTTTGAGGATCTCCACCTCGCCGCCGACGGTGCCGTAACCGAGCGTGGCCGGCTGCAGGAATCCTTCGGAGGCGATCAGGTAGGAGTCGCTGTTGTCGGGGTCGGTGTCGACGATCCAGGAGTGGCCGAACTCGGTGTCGCCGGGCAACGGCTGCCGGTCCCAGTCCGGCGTGCCCGGGGTGAGCACGTGCACCCGGGTCGTGACGTCGGTGATGGTGACCAGCAGCAGATGGTTGCGGGTCCAGGAGTAGGAGCTGAGCGACGTGCGCTCGTCCGGCCGGAACAGGACGGTGAGGTCCCGCTCGCCGGCCAGATAACCGTTGAGGTCGGCGGCGAGCAGCGCGCCGGCCGGGTAGGTCTCCTCGCCGGCGGTCAGCGGCGACCGGAGCCGGATCAGCAGCCAGTCACGGTGCACGTCGCAGTCGGCGTCCTCCGGGACGTCGATCCGGACGAGCTCGCCGTCGAGCAGGAACTGCTGCCGGTGGTAGAAGTCGCGCTGGCGGCTGACGAAGTCGCGTTCGTAACCCGGTGTCGGGTCGTGCCAGGCGGTGACCAGGACGTCGTCGGCCTCGCCCGCGAAGACCAGCTCCGCCGCCGCCAGCGGGGTGCCGCGCCGCCACCGCTTGACGACACGCGGGTAACCCGACGAGGTCAGCGAGCCGGGTCCGAAGTCGGTCCCCACATAGATGTGGTCGGCGTCGATCCAGCCGACGTCGCTCTTCGCCTCGGGCAGCGTGAACCCGTCCGCGACGAAGGCCCGGTCGCGCAGGTCGAACTCGCGGACCACGACCGCGTCGGCGCCGCCACGGGACAGTTTGACCAGGCAGCGGTCGTATCCGGGGCGCAGCACCGTCACACCGCCCCACGTCCAGTTCTCGCCCTCCGCGGCGTTCAGCGCGTCGACGTCGAGCAGCACGTCCCACTCGGGCTCGTCGCGCCGGAACTGCTCCAGGGTGGTCCGCCGCCACAGCCCGCGCGGATGGTCGGCGTCCTGCCAGAAGTCGTAGAGGAAGCCGTCACCCCGCCAGCCCGGGACCGGGATCCGGTCCTTGCTGTCGAGCACCTCCCGGACGGCGTCCGTCATCCGGTCGAGGTCCTCACCGGCGAGCGCGGCCAGCGTCTCCGCGCTGCGCTCCGCGGCCCACTGCGTGGCATCCGGCGCGTCCAAGGCCTCGAGCCAGAGGTACGCGTCGTCGGCGTCCTGGTACAGAGCAGCCCCCTCCAGTTTTGATCGTCTTCTCGACGATCGCACCATCATCACTGGTTGTCGCCAAGGATGCCTGAACGGCCAGGTTGAACATCTTGCTATGCAAGGTATCTTGCGCCCCATGGACAACACGCGCGAGCGGATCACCACCAACATCCGCAAGGGCGTCCTGGAATATTGCGTGCTCGCGCTGCTCTCACAGCGCGACATGTACGGTCTGGAGCTCGCCGACAGGCTGGTCGAACGCGGCCTGACCGCCAGCGAGGGCAGCCTTTACCCACTGCTCGCCCGCATGCGGCAGGCAGGCACCGTCGAGACCCGCTGGTCGACGCCCGAGCAGGGGCATGCCCGGCGGTATTACGCGATCACCGACCAGGGACGGGCGCAGCTGCGCGTCTTCACGGCGGTGTGGCGCGACATCCAACCGCACGTGGACGAGCTGACAGCGGAGGAAGCATGACCAACGACGCCCTGCCCGGGGCGGCCGAGGCCTACCTGCGGGCACTCGGCGCCGAACTGCCGGAGGCGCGGGAGATCGTCGAGGACGTCCGCGCCCACATCACCGACGCCCTGGCCGGCGGCCGGACCATCGACCAGGTGCTGGCCGGGCTCGGCAGCCCGCAGGCGGTGGCGCGACAGGCACGCGAAGAGCTGGCCCTGCCCGAGCACACGCCCGACCACGCCGCAACGGCCGGCCGGATCCTGCGGGTGATCTCGGTGGCGGTCGCCGCGCTCACCGCGGTCTGGGTGACCTTCCTGCTGCCCGGCACCGTGTCGAACCCGCCCGAAGCGGGCCCCGGCCTGGCGATTCTCACGCTGGTGCCGGCCCTGCTGGCGGCCCTGCCGTTCGCCCTGCCCGCCGGGGTGCGCGGCCGGGCCGGTGCCGCCGTCGCCGCGGCCGTCACCGCGCTGATCTTCGTCGACGGCGAGATCGCCCTGCACTACGTCCCGCTGATGATGATGCTCTGGGCGGCGACGATCACGCCGTGGGCGATGCGGCGCGAACGCGGCCGGGTCGCCGTCCGGCTGTGGCACCTCACCGCCGCGGCGTTCGTGGCCTTCCCCGGCATTCTCGTCGCCTCGGCGCTCGGCACCGAGAAGATCGGGATCTCCTGGGCCGGTGCGCTGCTCTGGATCCCCGGTCCGCTGATCCTCGGCGCGCTCTGCGCCTTCGGCGTCCGGGCGGCGTACGCGGTGATCGCCGCGGGCGGTGCCGTGGTCATGCTCATGGCGCTGACCGGGGAGAGCTTCCTGTTCGCGGCGTTCTGGTGGTTCGGTGCGCTGTATCTGATGATCGGGGCGGTCGGACATCTGGCGACGCCGGCCACAGGACGCCTCGCGGGTCGCCGCCTGGCGCACCTATCGTCGTCGGTGTGGGGGACTTCGCTGCTCAACCGGTGATCGTCGACTGCGACCCGGGACACGACGATGCGCTGGCTCTGCTGCTGGCCGCCGGTGACCCGCGGTTACGCCTGCTCGGCGTGACCACGGTCGCCGGCAACCAGACGCTGGACAAGACGACGCGGAACGCGCTGAAGATCCTCGCCCTGGCCGGGGCCACCGGGATTCCGGTGGCGGCGGGAAGCGCGCGGCCGCTGATCGGTGAGCTCACGGTCGCCTCGGACATCCACGGGGCGTCCGGGTTGGACGGGCCTGACCTCGACGTACCGGTCGGTGAGGTCGCGGACGTCCACGCGGTCGACCTCATGCGGCGGCTGATCGTGGAGGCCACCGAGCCGGTCACGCTGATCGCCACCGGGCCGCTGACCAACGTCGCGTTGCTGCTGCGCGGCCACCCCGAGGTCGTCCCGCGGGTGCGGCGGGTCGTCTTCATGGGCGGCTCGACCGAGCGGGGCAACACGACGCCGTACGGCGAGTTCAACATCGTCACCGACCCGGAGGCCGCCGACATCGTGCTGCGATCCGGCCTGCCGACCACAATGATCGGCCTGAACGTCACCCATCAGGCGCTGGCGACCTCGCCGGTCATCGCCGAGTTCGAGGGCATGGGCACCCGGCTGGGCACGATCTGCGCGGAACTGATGACGTTCTTCGCAGCGACCTACCGTCGGGTGTTCGGTTTCGCCCATCCACCGGTGCACGACCCGATCGCGGTGGCCGCCGTCATCGACCCGGCGGTCATCCGGACGGTCGCGGTCCCGGTGACCGTCGAACTGGCCGGCGCCCACACCCGCGGCGCGACCGTCGTGGATCTGCATCACCGCACCGGGCAGCCGCCGAACGCGGCCGTCGCGGTGAGCCTCGACGTGGACGCCTTCTGGCGGTTGCTGATGACCGCGGTGCGCCGCGTCGCGGGGTAACCTGCCGCCCATGCAGCCCACCTCGAAGCTGGAACGCCGGGTGGTGACCGCCGCCGAGCAGGCGCTGACGCGGCAACGTCACGTGAGCCCGCTCGATGTGCTGACCGGTCTGGGCTGGGTCCCGTCCGGGCTGGTGACGGACTGGCGGCAGGGCCGGGTGCCGCACCTGGAGGCGGTGGCGGCGGTCTCCCCCGCCCGGCTCACCGACGCCCTGGAGGTGTTCCACCGCTGGGTGGCCGGCCGTGACCTGCGCCCCAGCGAGGTCGATTACGTCTCCGCCACCCACGACCGCCGGCCGCTGCGCTTCACCGCCGACGGCGATGCCGCGCGGGAGCGGGCTTTCCGCACCCACTGGATGCCGGCCGACCTGCCGGAACAGCAGCGGCAACGGCTCACCACCAAGCAGAACAAACCACCGGACCTGGTCGTCGTGCAGCCCGCGAAAGCCTTCACCTGCACCCTCTGCGGCCGGACCGATGCCGACCTGCTGACCATGGAGACCGCCGGCCCGATCTGCCTGACCTGCGCCGACCTGGACCACCTGGTCTTCCTGCCGGCCGGCGACGCCGCCCTGACCCGCCGCGCCAAACAGGCCAGCCGGCTGTCCGCGGTGGTCGTGCGGTTCAACCGCTCCCGCAAGCGCCACGAACGGCAGGGCCTCCTGGTCGAGCAGGCCGCGATCGAACAGGCCGAAGAGCAGTGCCTGTCCGATGAGGAGGCCCGCGCCCGGCGCCGGGAACGCGACCGGCAGCGCCGCGAGGCGGCGGACGAGGTGTTCCAGCGTGACCTGGCCGAGGAGATCGCCCGGCTGTTCCCGTCCTGCCCGCCGGCGCGGGCGCAGGCCATCAGCCAGCACACCGGCACCCGGGGCAGCGGCCGCGTCGGCCGCAGCGCGGCCGGCCGCGCCCTCGACCCGGACGCGGTGACGCGGGCGGTGATCGCCTCGGTGCGGCACGAGGACACCGCGTACGACGAGCTGCTGATGGCCGGGGTGCCGCGGGACCGGGCCCGAGCCCAGATCCGCGACGACATCGATCGTCTCCTGGACCTCTGGCGACTTCCGGCCCGCCAGTAGTCGTACCGTCAGGATTTGCCCTGCTGGAGGATCCGGACCTCGTTGCCGGACGGGTCCCGCAGTGTCATGTCGGTGCCGTAGAAGTGCTCGGTCGGCTCCTGGGTGAAGTCGGTGAAACCGCGCGCCCTGAGGTCCTCGTGGAGCCCCCGGACGTCGTCGGTGTTGAGGACGAGGCCGTGCAGGGCGACGTCGAGCGGCCGGGCATATCCCCTGCCGATCGCGTCCCGGGCGCGGAGCAGGCGCCGGTGAAGATCCTCGACCTCTCGGCTCACGTCGCAATGTCAGGTTCACGGAAGGAGCAATCCCCAGTGGACAGCCCACGGGACGAGAAGCAGTCCGGCCGCCGTGAGCAGGCCGAGCCGGACCCGGTCGGCCGGGCGGCGCCGGACCAGGTTCCCCGCGACGATGAGCGTGGCAACGACCGTGACGCAGGCGAGCAGCTGCAGGCCGAGCCACACCACCGGGCGGCCCAGGAGGACGGGTCCGGGCACTTTCGCCGCGGTGGCGAGTTGCACGAACAGGTACAGCAACGTACCGGCGACGGTGGCCGGGCCCAGCACGGCGAGCCAGCGGGCCGACCGAAGCGTGGCGACGCGCGGGCGGCGACGGATGCGGCGGCCGGCGGCGACCATCGGGTAAGCGGCGAACGCGGCGAGCAGCGCCACGAGCACCAGCAGCTGGACCGCGCCGTTCTCGTACCAGGCCGGCGCGCCGATCACCGGTGCGGCCGGCTCCGGGCCGAAGTCACCGCTCGGGACGGACGCCTGCCACGGGTCGGCGATCCAGCGCGCCTCGACGTCGCCGTAGTCCGCCGGCAGGTCCGGCAGGCGGTCGAAGCCGTCGTCGGCGGTGCGGTGCAGGTTGTGGTTGGTGGCGTCGACGAACCGGATCGCATGCTGCGTGTTCCCGCCGCGCTCCAGCGCCGTCCGGATGAGCCGGCTGCTCTGTCCGGGCACGGCGTCCCGGTCGAGGCGACCCCACTGGGCGAGCACCGGCTGCCGCACCCGCTCCCAGTGCGGCAGCGGATCGAAATCGGACTCGGCGAAGATACCCGCCCCGATCGCGGTGCGGACCGCGGCACCCCGCATGGTGGCGGGCAGCGATCCACTGACGCCGGCATGCTCGAGGTACGTGCCGTACGCCCAAGCGGTCTGCGCAGCCGGGGTGACGCCGACCGCGCCGACGGTCACGAGAAATGCGACATCGGTGGAGCGGCCGGCCGCGATCGGGGCGGCGAACGCTCCCTCGGACAGTGCCCACAGCCCGATCCGGTCCGGGTCGACGTCCGGCCGGGCACGCAGCAGTCGCAGCCCGGCGAGCGCGTCGTCGGCGAGCAGCCCGTAGTCCCGCTTCACCATCGAATAGCCGACGGTGCGCTTGTCGTACACCAGGGTGGTGATGCCGTGCCGGGCATAAGCCCGCGCTTCCGGCATCAGATATTGCCGGCCGCGGTTGCCCGCGCCTCCGAGCATCACGATCCCCGGCCGCCGCGTCGTGCCGGCGTCCCGGGCCGGTTCGAGGACGGTGCCGTGCAGAACCACACCGCCGGCGCCGGTGAACTGGACCTCGGTGGCAACGACGTCCGCCGGCACGGCGGAAGCCGGCGCCGGCACGGCGACCGGCGCCACTGACAGCGCTACGAGTGCCGCTAGGGCGATCTTTCGCATTCGGGTCTCCCGGGTCGATCTCGGTTCGTCGGGAGTCAGCATGGTCGTCACGCCACCCGGCGCCCCAGGGCGGAAACACCTGGGATCAACGGGGTGCAGACACCCTGTCGGCCACCATCCGCGGGCCCTACTGTCGAGGCCGTGAAGCAGATTCGCAGTCATGGACAGAACCTGGTCTGGCTGGCGGTGAGCGCGGTGATCGCCCTGCCCGCACCCGTGCTGCTGTTCCTTCTCCTCGCCTCGGTACCGGCGAGCCTGGTGGCCGGCCTGGGTCTCGTGCTCTTCGCGGCGGTCGTGTGGGTCACCCGCCGGCTCGCCGGGCTCCAGCGCCGCAGGGTGGCCGCGGTGCTCGACGTGGCGGTGCCGGCCCCGTACCGATCTCTGCCCACCGGAATGCTCGCCCGGCTGCGCTCGATCCTCGGCGAGGCCGCGACCTGGTACGACTTCGCCTGGCTGGCCTGCCAGTTCGTCGTCGGCCTGGCCTGTTTCGTGCTGACGGCCGCCCTCTGGCTGGGCGCGCTCCAATGTGTCACCGCCCCCGTGCTGCTGGCGGCGCTGCCGGAACCGACCGGATACGACCCGGTGGTGCTGGAACTGACCGGCCGGTCCACGGTGTTCAGCTGGATCCTGATCCCGGTCGGTATCGGACTCGCCGTCGCCGCCTACCGGCTGCCCCGGTTCCTCGTCCACGGTCAGGCCCGCCTCGCGGCGGCTCTGCTCACCCCGACCTCCAAGGCGGCGCTGACCGAACGGGTCGACAGCTTGACCGCCACCCGTGCGGCCACCGTCGACGCGTCCGCCGCCGAGCTGCGCCGCATCGAGCGCGACCTGCACGACGGCGCGCAGGCACGATTGGTCGCGATGTCGATGAGCCTCGGCGTGGCCGAGGACGTCATCGACGCCGACCCGGCCGTCGCCAAGGCTCTGGTCGCCGAGGCCAGGGTAGGCGTCGGCGCGGCGCTCACCGAACTGCGAGATCTGGTACGCGGTGTGCACCCGCCGATGCTGGCCGACCGCGGGCTGGCCGCCGCGGTCGAGGCGCTCGTGCTCGACACCGCGTTCCCCGCCGAGCTGGACCTGAGGCTGAACCGGCGACTCACCGCCCCCGTCGAGGCCGCCGCCTACTTCGCCGTCGCGGAGGCGCTCGCCAACGCCGGCCGGCACAGCGGCGCCACCAGCATCCAGGTGACCATCGCCGACACCGGCACGGCCCTGCACATCACCGTCCGCGACGACGGGCACGGCGGCGCCGACCCGGCCGGCGGCACCGGCCTGCTCGGCATCCGCCGCCGGTTGGCCGCGTTCGACGGTGAACTGCGGGTGAGCAGCCCGGCGGGTGGCCCGACGGTGCTGGAGATGGAGCTGCCGTGCGCGTCCTGATAGCCGAGGACCAGGCCCTGCTGCGCGACGGTCTCACCCGCATGCTGACCGCGTACGGCTTCGACGTGGTGGCGACGGTGGTCGACGGATCGGAGCTCACCGAGCGGTTGGTCGAGGTCCGTCCCGACATCGCCGTGGTCGACGTCCGGATGCCGCCGACGTTCACCGACGAGGGCCTGCGCGCCGCCGTGGCCGCCCGGCAGCGGGTCCACGGCCTGCCGGTGCTGGTCCTGTCCCAGTATGTCGAGCGGCTCTACGCCCGCGAGTTGCTCGCCGACCGCGCGGGCGCGGTCGGCTACCTGCTCAAGGACCGGGTCGGTGACGTACGCCAATTCGTAGCCTCGCTGCGCCAGGTCGCGGGCGGCGGCACCGTCATCGACCCGGACGTGGTCGAGCGCCTCCTGCACGGACGTACCCCGTTGTCCGAACTGACCCCGCGGGAACAGGACGTGCTGCGGCTCATGGCCGAGGGCCATTCGAATGCCGCGATAGCCGAGCGGCTCGTCATCACCGAGAAGTCGGTCAACAACCTGATCAACGGCTTGTTCGCCAAGCTCGGCCTGCCACCCTCGACGAGCCAGCATCGCCGGGTGCTGGCCGTGCTGGCCTACCTCGACGGCCGAGACCAGGACGGGCCCGCCAGCCGCTAGGGACGAACGCCGAGGTGGACCCTCGTCACCGGGACCGCCGCTCCACGTCCCTGGCCATCGCTCGCAGGGTTGCGCCGAAGCCGATCCGACCGGCGAGAGACAGCAACGGCCCGGCGAAGCTGGTGACACGATGAGGAGTCACGGTCACGTCCTCGTCCCAGTCGACGCGGCACCGGCCGGAGTGCAACGGCACCACCGAGAACCCGGCCCGGCCGCGCACCACCCGGCCCCGCTTGACCACCTCGCAGCGGCCCGGCTCATCACCCTGCGCGTCCCCGCCCGGCGGCCGCCACAGTTCCACCGTCATCGGGTCGTCGAACGCCAGCCATCCGATCCCCGTCCGGGCGACGAACTCCACACCCACCCCGTCAGGCAGCGACGTCGTCACCCGTACCTCCGTCAACGGCGCCCAGTCACCGTGCCGGCGCCAGTCCACCATCGCGGCCCACACCGAGGTGGCGGGCGCACCCACCTGCTGGGTAACGGTGAACCGGGCCATAGGGCAACTCCTGTGCTGGATGGGGCGCGAGGCCAGCCACCGTTGCCGGCGCGGGCCGCCACAAGCAAAGCACGCGATCTCCACGTGGGTTTCCGCGCACACCAGATCCGTACCCTGGCCGTAGGAGATGTCCGATTCAGGTTGCAGGTCCGGCCGCATTGTTCCCGGCTCCTGACAACGACCGGCTGTGACGGCTTGGTGAACACGATCGATAGTTACCGTTCCCAGTATGGCGAGGAAGAGTGGCCGTCGGGCACGGCGCGGGACGTCACAGGAGCGCGAGGCAGTCGCGGCCGAGTATCAGGAAGCGATCGTCCGGCTGCAGCAGACAGCGTTCTGGAATCTCCGGTCCACGATCGCAAGCGTCTGCGTCTTTCTCGGGATCTTTGCGCTGCTCTTCCTCTACTGGGGTGAAGCGGACGGCGCGCGACTTGGACCCACCTTGGCATGTGCGGTCGGTGGAGTCTGCGGCGCCGGGGTGTACTTCAGCCGGCCATATCCGAAGCTGGTGCGCTGGCTGCTCATTGCCGCGGTGACCTTCACGTCTTTGGCCATCGCCAGCCTCGCGATAGTGGCGGGAGTTGATACATGACGGCCCGCGGCCGGCACCCGTCGCTGCCCAGATAGTCCAGGGCGATTGATCAAAACGGCTCTACCGAGAGCGCCACGTCATTGGTGACAGATTTACTGCGGCTTCAGCGATCCGACGGCTCGTCTCGGTTTTAAGGTCCTTCTGAGCTGAGTCGATCCAGCCGTCGACGCGGCTTATGCCGATGTCGCGGTATTCAATGGCTTGGAGAAGCATCTCCAGCTTGTCGGCGTCCTTGGCGCAGAGCGCTTCGAGCGTCTGGCGTGACTCGTACTCATCAACGGCGGCGCGGATCGTGTCGCGGGAGCGGTCCGGGAGCCGTTCGGTCTGGTCTGCCGTGATCTGGCGTGGGTTTGGCTTGGCCAGATACGCGGTGGCGGTGTGAGGCAGGTCGCCGGTGCGGGTCTCCTGCGAGTCGTGCCACAAGGCAAGGAACGCTGCACGAGCGGGATCGGCGCCCTCCTCGGCAGCGATGAGGGCGGCCAGTTGCGCGGTGCGCATGGTGTACGCGGCGACCGATTCCGGGTCGCGGACTCCGGCGTGCCACCAGCCGGTGCGGCGGACGCGCTTCAGCAGCCCGAGCTCGTATCCGAATGCGGCGATGGCCTCGGCGTCTTCTGGCACCTGTGGTCCTTCCCAGCGGTCGGAGATGCGGACCGCGTACTGAAGCCCGGCGAGTTGGTTGCGTTCGGTTCGGCTCAGGTCGGCTGTGGAGATGAGCCTATCGAGCACCTCGGCGCACGAGGATCGGACAGCGGGACGCGTGCAGGGTGCAGATATTCAGCGGTCGGTGCGGCGACGCCGAGTCGAGGCGCTCCAGTAGATGTTGCAGCAGCCTGGTGCCCGTCCATGAACAGATGTCCGCGCTGAGCATGAAGTCGTCATCGGTCTGCTCGTCGCTGAGCTCGCCGATCCAGTAGACAATCCGAGCAGGTAGACGGCTTCGGCTTCAGAAGAATGCGCCACGCCGCGCGCCTTCCGCCACGACAGCAACAGTTCTGCATCACCGGTTCATGGGCAGGCCGGGCCGCTTCAGCGGCGCTTCCCAGAGTCAAACCGACGGCTCAGCCCACTGTGACCCGGCAGCCAACTGCCTGGGGCGACCACCGTAACGTGGGGTCTGGGGGTCGCCCCCAGGTAAATACAGCGTGGGGCGGGCGGGACTCGAACCCGCGACCGAGGGATTATGAGTTGGATCTTGCACCTGTTGATCGATAGCCGATAGTCCGCAGGGGTGCCGACCTATCCAGGTAGGCGCCCTTGCCGTTGTTCGCCCGTCCCCGCCCGTAATCGCCAGTCCAGAACCGTCCGGGCTCACACCGGGCTCACACATACTTGAGCACGCCTTAGCCGTCTGCCAACTAAACGCGGGCCGCCACCTTCGCTCGGCCGAAGGATTGCTCGTCGCGCTCGCGTGCCTTGTCGAGCTCATGATCGATCCACATGTCCGGCGCTAGGAATCCGTCAAAGGTACTGAAACCGGCCCAGGGCCATGCCGAGGCCGGCGAGCCGCCGCATGACATTAGACGGGGCGTCAGCCAGGCGGTAATACGGCCCGTCCTGCAATGCGCCGCGGACGAGGTCGTGCGTCAACAGCTGGAGACACTCGTCGATCGCGGCTTTCGCGGGTCTGGGGTTCATCGACCTGAGGGCGTACGAAATATTCTCTCGGCTGATCGCGCCGCCCTTAAGCGGTTCCTCATCGTTGGCCTCGTTGTACAGCAGCTCCATCAGGCGGGTGATCAGATCGATCGATCGTTCGGCTCCGTTGTACTGCTCCTCGATGTCGGTGAGGTCGTCACCGGTCCGCTCGAACAGCACGCGGAGTTCAGTCAGGGTGAGAGGGCTGATCCGATGCCGACGGAGCAGGGCCGCAAGGTCATCAACGGTCAACAGCGTGAAGCCGTTGTTGACTGCCCAGTCTCGGATGCGGCCGCCGAAGCCGGGACCAACGACCAAGCCGTAGTCGGCGAGGTGCTTACGCTGGTGGTCTTTGAGCGCGTCGAACTTGATGCTGTTCTCCGCGACCATCCCGGCAGCCGACGACTTCACCTCGACGATGGCTCCGTACCGCTCGGCCGCGGCCAGCTCGGCTGTCAACAGCACGTCCGTCCGGCCGCTACCGCCCAGATGCTCAGCGCGGAACCCGAGGAACCGGAACGCGGCCGCCACGGCGGCCTCGAACTCCTCGCTCGAGTCGCTGCGGTAGGCACATGCACGCAGTTGAGCCGCGAGTGTCTCCGCGGTTGCCAGCGAGTCGTCGACGTTGGCAGGCTCCTCGCCGGGGGGTCCGTCAGTGCGTTCGCCGAGCGGCTCCGACAGCGGCAGCTCGGCGGCGAGCATGCGCCCCAACTCAGTGGTGCGGTATCGCATCCAGTCGATCCGCTCAACTAGGCCCGCGTCGTTCAGGAAACCCAGCCGGGTTCGCACCTCGGCGTCGGACATGGGTTGTCCGTACTGCTCCTTGGCGATGCGGACCAGCTCACCGACCGGCGTCGGGGCATCGGCGTGGACGAGCATCTCGACGACGAACGCGTATTTGGTATGCAGGTAGCGAACCAGATCGATCTCGTTGCCCAGCTCGAGGAGGCCAGAGAACTCGGCGGAGACGCCGTAGCGTTGGAACGCGACGAGGTCGATGGCGCCGAGATGCCGGAAGCTATGCAGCGTGGAGTTGAAAGAGCTCCTTTTCATTCCCAGCCGGACGCTGCAGCGTTCGAAAAATTCCTCGGCCGTGGCACCGCCGCCAAGGATGTCACACACCGCCTTGACCGATTCGATGAGCGACTGACCAGCGCCCGCTTCGTCGCGGCCCCGAGCATTACGGCCGCGCGGAATGTATCCGATGAGCGACTTACGCCCGCGCAGTGTGGAGGGAGTCAGTTCGCGGATCCGTCGGCTGACCCAGTCGGCCGGATCCGGCAAATCGGCTTCGTCCAGCCGAGTAATAAGCGGAGTCTTCGTAGCTTCGTCGGGAGACGTGAGAATGACCTCGTCAAGGAATGCTTCGCCGGAGGTAGTCAACACGTATTTGTTCCCCCAGCGCTCGACCAGTCCGAGCGCCGTGAACCAGGTGATCCGCCGATGAATCTGATCGGGGCTGGTCCAGAACAGGCCGAAGGATCGCGCCTTCTCGAGCAGATCAGCCCTCCCACGGGTCTCCGGCAGCGTCTGGAGCAGCTCGCCGAAGAATTTCACCCGGCCATGCAGGTAGACCGCGAGCGACTGGGACGATGCGTCGGCCAGCCATGATGAGGCCGCCACGGCCGGCACCCAGACGCCGTCATGACGTCGCGACACCAGGCCCATGGCGGACAGTTGGCGCTTGCAGATTTCCTCGAGATCCGCGTCGACGCTCGTCCCGTTCGCCCGGACGAGGCTGATCCGCGTGCCAGGGCCAGCGGGAAGGCTCTCAAGGACAACGCGGAGAGCGGCGAGGAGGTCGTCGCGCTTGCCCGGCAGCGCGCCGATGGTTTGTGAACGCTCGGCCCACGGCTTCCGTTCCGATGACACGGGATCCATGGGCACGAAGCGTACGGGCGGGGTATGACACACGGCTGTGTAGTCCACGCGTGGTCAGCACACCGTCCAGGAGGCCACTTAGCGGCGCCGTCAACCAAATATCGGTCTAGCCACTCAGATGGTGATCGACCGGCACCGCGTTAGCGCACGATTCGCGGCTACTTATTTACTGGTCGTACGACCGCAGCCCGGCCAGGCTTGGTCGAGGTGACCGGCGGGACACTCTCTTGCGGCTGTCCACCGGCATTT
>NZ_JBEZZB010000132.1:0-30144 GCF_040638955.1 Actinoplanes sp. NPDC024001 | reverse complement strand
GCGCGCCGATCGCCGCCCGCCCGGGCGCCGCGCACCCGCCGCTGGCCGTGCCGCCCGGCCCGCCGGAGAGCACCGACGGGTACGACGTGGACGGTCACTTCGAACGCCGGATGTGGGCCTTCGCCAGCGCGCTGCTGGTCTTCGCCCTGGTCAGTGTCGGCCTCAACGTGAGTTCCGGCCCGGCCTGGGCGGAGATGCCGGCCGAGCGGCTGTTGCTCAGCGTGGACACCGGGCAGGCCACCGCGATCGTCGAGGAGGAGTCCGAGGCGCTGCGGCCCGACGACGACCGCTACCTGAGCTCGGGTGCGCGGATCGAGGTGCCCGCGTCGGGCCGGGCGAGGCTGACCTTTCCCGGCGGCGCGTCCGTGGTGCTCTGCCCCGGTTCGCGGGCCGTGGTGAACGAGGTGTCGGTGCGGTCCGGCCGCACGTCGGCGCCGGCGGGCCGGCTCACCCTGGACAGCGGCCGGGTGCTGGCCGACACGACCAGCCCGAGCGGCGCGTTCGCGGCGCTGGACCTGACCGTGCTGCGCAGCCAGGGCGACGTGACCAGCGCGGGCCGCGCCTGGTACGCGGTGGACCCGTCCGAGGTCACCGTGGTCCGCGGGCGGGTGGCCGTCGGCGGCGCCGCGATGCCGGCCGGCGGCGGGGAGCTGAACTGCGGAGACGGCGTCAAGGTCACGCCGCCGTCGGCCGGGCCGAGCGAGGAGCCGGTCGACGAGCCGTCGTTCCCGGAGACGTCGGCGCCCCCGACGTCCGTCGCACCGTCGACCACGCCGACTACCGTGCCGGGTAGGACGACGGCGCCCGCCGACCCGGGCGACAACGACAACGACAACGACGACGACAACGACGACGTGCGGCCGACCACCACGACGCCGCCGCGGACGACCGAGCCGACCACCGCCGGTCCGCCGCCGCCCACCGTGCCGCCGACGTCGCGGCCCACCCGGACGACGAGCAAGCCGACGACCACGGAGCCGGAGCCGCCGCCCACGACCACGGAGCCGGAGCCGCCGCCGACGACCACCGAGCCGGAGCCGACGGAAGAGACCAAGCCGCCCTCGGAGGGCTGACGGCCGCTCCCGTCAGAGAGGGAGGCCGCCATGCTGTGCTGGTTCTGCGCCGAGGCGGCACGTGCCACGTGCCGGTTCTGCGGACGGGGCGTGTGTGCCGAGCACGCACGCTTCGGGCCGTACCTGCTGGAGGTCACCCGGTCGGTGCGGCGGGACCGCAGTGAGGCGCTGGTGGTCGAGGACGCGGTGCAGTGCGGCACCTGCCGTCCCCGACCACAGCCGGTCGCCATGCCCGAATTGGACTAGACGTTCGCGTACGGCGTGGTGGCGCCGGCCAGGGCCCGGCGCAGCACCGACCTGGGGCGGGCGCCGACCAGCGACGAGGTGACGACACCGTCGCGGAAGAAGAGCAGCGTGGGCATCGAGGTCACCCGGTAGGCCCGGGTGGTCTCCGGGTTCGCGTCCACGTCCAGCTTGGCGATCAGCACCTGACCGCGGAACTCCTCGGCGAGTTCGGCGAGGACCTGCGCCATCGGGCGGCACGGTGGGCACCACTCGGCCCAGAAGTCGACCAGCACGGGCTGGGTGGCCCGCAGCACCACCGAGGCGAAGGTGTCGTCGGTGACGGTGATCAGGGATTCATCTGGCATCGGATCTCCCTTTCCTGGACGGCTTGGCTCAGCTGGTCACGCAGCCGCTGCCGGACGTCGGTGAGCTGGGCGAGGTAACCGTCCACCTCGGCCAGCCGGCGGCGCAGCACCGCCACCGAGTCCGGGCAGACGTGACCGGACTCGTTGCCGGCGCGCAGGCAGGCGACGAAGGGCTTGATGTCGTCCAGGCCGAAACCGTCGGCGAGCAGCGTGCGGATCTCGTGCACCACGCGCAGTTCGGCGTCGTCGTACTGGCGATAGCCGTTGACGTCCCGGCGTGGGCGGACCAGCCCGTGCTCCTCGTAGTAGCGCAGCGTCCGCGGGCTGGTTCCGGCCCGTTCGGCCAGCTCTCCGATCAGCATGGGCCGACGGTATGCCTTCACATCGGCGTCAAGGCAAGGCCGCAAGATCGTGGGAGGATGAACACATGGTCGACGGTCCGGTGGCGTTCGTGCTCGGTGGTGGCGGCGTTCTCGGCGCCGTCGAGGTCGGGATGCTGCGGGCGTTGTTCCGGGCCGGGTTCCGCCCCGATGTGGTGGTCGGCACGTCGATCGGCGCGGTGAACGGCGCCCTGGTCGCCGCCGACCCGGCCGAGTCGGTCACCGACCGTCTGGTGCGGCTCTGGACCTCGCCCGAGGCTGCCGCGGTCTACGGGGACTCCCTCGGTCGTCAGATGCGCCGGTTCGCCGCGCGTACCCATCTGCACTCGCCGCGGCCGCTGCGCCGCCTGCTGGAGGGCGAGCTGGGCGAGGGCGCGTCGTTCGCCGATCTGAAGATCCCGTTCCGCTGCTGCGCGGCCAGCATCGAGCGCGCCGCCGAGCACTGGTTCGACAGCGGCCCGCTGGTGGACGCGGTGCTGGCCTCCTCGGCGGTGCCCGGCCTGCTGCCACCGGCGGAGATCGGCGGTGAGCACTTCGTGGACGGTGGCATCGTCAACTCCATCCCGATCGGCGAGGCGGTCCGGGTCGGCGCGAAACTCATCTTCGTGCTGCAGGTGGGCCGGGTGGAGCGGCAGCTCAGCGTGCCCCGCCGGCCTTGGGAGGTGGCGCAGGTGGCGTTCGAGATCGCCCGCCGGCACCGGTTCGCCCGCGAGCTTGCCTCGCTGCCCGACGATGTACGCGTGCATGTCCTTCCCAGCGGCGGCGGTGAGAGCCGGGACGACTCCCCGTGGGCGTACCGTGACATGGCCTCGGTGGGCCGCCGGATCAGCCGCGCCTACACCGCGTCCCGTCGCTACCTGGCGGCCAACGTGCATCCGTTGCCGGAGCCGGGTGGCCGCTGATGAGCCTGCCTCCGGTCTGGGTCCGTCGTCTGCTGATCGCCCCGGCCGTCGTGCTGCTCGCGCTGGCCCTGATTACCACCCTGCCGGTCTGGCTGCTGATCGCGCTGGCCGTGTCACCGCTGGTGCCGGGCCGGCTGCGGGTGCCCCGGGTGGTCTTCCTGGTGATCGTCTACCTGGTCTGGGACGCGGTGGCGCTGATCTCGCTCGCCGTTCTCTGGGCCGCCTCCGGCTTCGGGTGGAAGATCCGGACGCCGGCTTTCCAGCGCGCGCACTACGTCCTCACCGGACACTTCCTGCGGTCGCTGTTCTGGTTCGCCCGCTGGTCGCTGCACCTGGCGATCGACGTGGTCGGCACCGACCCGGACACCGCGCAGCCGGGCCGCCCGGAGATCGTGGTGAGCCGGCACGCCGGTCCGGGTGACTCGTTCACGCTGATCCACGCGCTGGTCAACTGGTTCGCCCGGGAGCCGCGGATCGTCCTGAAGGCCGCCCTGCAGTGGGACCCGGCGGTGGACGTGCTGCTCAACCGCCTGCCCAACCGGTTCATCTCGCCGGGGCGGACCGGCACGTCGACGCTGGAGGAGCAGATCGGTGATCTCGCCACCGGCCTGGACCACAACGACGCCTTCGTGATCTTCCCGGAGGGCGGCAACTTCACCCCGCGCCGCCGGACCAGCGCCATCGCCCGGCTGCGGGCCCGCGGCCTGCACGACATGGCGGTCCGCGCCGAGGGCCTGCGCAACCTGCTGCCGCCGAAACCGGGCGGCCTGCTCGCCGCGATCGACGCCGCGCCGGACGCCGGAGTCATCTTCGTGGCGCACACCGGCCTGGACCGGATGCTGACCGTCTCCGACGTCTGGCGCGAGCTGCCGATGGACAAGCGGTTGGTGATGCGGTTCTGGAGCGTGCCACCGGAGGAGGTCCCAGCCGGTGAGCAGGAGCGTGTCGAGTGGCTCTACGACTGGTGGGCGCGCATCGACGCCTGGGTCGAGGAGCACAAGCCGGAGCCGCTGGGTCAGCCGCCGAGAGCGCGGTAGACGTCCTCCGGGGCCTCGACGATCTGCGCCGTGGGCGGCCGCTCGGCGGTCACCGTGGTGCCGTAATCGGTGTAGCGCGCCTCCAGCGTCGTCGACTTCGGCAGCTGCAGGGTCAGCACCGAGAGCCGGCCGCGGTCGTCCAGCTCGGCGGTGAAGGGCACGCGCTGGGCGGCCGGGCCGTACCCCTCGATGGTCACCCGGTCGAGGCCGGCGACGCCGGCCGCCTTGGTCAGGTCCAGCGTGCCGGCCAGGTTGCGCGGGCCGGTGGCGCGCACGTCCGTGGTGGAGCCGATCAGCTGCGCGGTGTCCACCGGGTCGATCCGGTCCGGGCGCAGCCCGGTGTTGGCGCCCTCCGGCAGCCGGCCCATGTCGAGGTGCGTCCAGGTGGAGCCCTTGGTGATGCCGGGGATCTGGGCGTAGAGGTCCTGGCCGATCAGCAGCGACTTCACGGTCAGCTCGGTGTTGGTCCCGGTGGCCTTCAGGTCGGCGGTGCCGTTGCCCTTCGGCGCGTCGATCAGCGCGGTCAGCAGGAACCCGGAGCCGGCGGTGACGGTCAGCTTGAAACTCTCGCTGTCCAGCGCGGCGGCCGCGTCCGCGAGCGCCTTGACGGCGGCCGGGTCGGCGGAGGTGGAGACCGAGGGGGCCGCAGCCGCCGGCTCGGATGCCGAGCCGGAGGCGGAGGGGGAGGCCGAGGGACCGGCTGTGCCGTTCTCCGCGCAGCCGCTCACCGCCAGCGCGGCGGCCGTCGCGGCGGCGAGGCCCAGTCCGGCGAGCCGTGGTGTCCGCATGTCGGTCCTTTCTGCCGTGCCGGCGCATCGGGGGGTGACGCCGGTCGAGGAGGGGATTCCCGATCGGCTGATCCGGCAAACGGACACGGGGGTTTAAACGGACAGTGCGTACGGCCCCATTTTCGTGGCGATCATGGGCGGGGCATGATGGTTGGACGCACGTACAGGGGGAGGACTCGTGAGATTCGAGGTCAGCAAGGTCCTCGACGCCATCGAGGCCCGGCTCACCACCGACCCGGCCCTGGCCCGGGGTGTGGTTGATCTGTCGGAGGTCGTCCGCTACGCCGACCTGGACGGCGGGCGCCCGGCCAGTCTGGTACGCCTCGGCCTGCTCGTGGACGCACTCGGCCGGCACGTGGCCGAGGAGAACGTCCCGGTCTACGCGATCGCGCCACGCGGTCTCATCTCGGACACCGACCTCACCTCGAACGAGCGGATGGTGGTCCGGCGCTGGGCCGACGACGGCAAGATCGAGGTCGTCCCGCAGATCGACGACCGGGTGCTCGAGGTGGCCGAGATGCTCGGCCTGCCGGTGCTCACCCGCGACCGGGAGGACCGGTTCCGGGACCGCCGGCCGTGGGTGACCGATCCGGGCCGGCTGCTGGCCCTGGTGTCGAACGCGGGCGGCCCGACGCTGGTGGCCCGGGTCGGCCGGGGCGAGGCGCTGCCGCAGGCGTCCCGTTCGCCGCTGGGTGAGCGGCTGCTCGCCCGGGTGTGGAGCTGTCCCGCGCCCAACTGCAACAGCTACGGCAACGGCGGCGACCCGGACAGCCCGTTCGCCGACATGCGGACCTTCACCAGCCCGGTCTCGCAGCCGCCGCCCGCCCTGCGGGCCGGCGTGCCGACCTGCCCGCGGCACGGTGAACGGCTGCGCGACATCGGCCCGCGCCCGGCCACCGAGGTCTTCTCGGTCCGCATCGACGGCGTGATCCGGCAGCGGTTCGTGGTCTCGGAGGAGAAGCCGGTGGTCATCGGCCGGGCGCCCGAGGGCGGCTCCGGCGTGATGCTCGGGCAGTGGCTCACCGACGACGCCCGCAAGTGGATCAGCCGTGGTCACGTGGCGCTGGCGCTGCGCGGCGGCGAGGTGACCGTGCAGGACATCAGCACGAACGGCAGCGGCATCCGGCCCGGCGGGTCCTTCGAGGACGAGGACCGGATCACCCTGCGCCGCGAGGAGGTCCGGCCGCTGGCCTCCGACGACGTGGTCGAGCTCTACGCGGGCGTGCACGTGGGCCGCTCGAAGCTGTGGTCCAGCGGAGGCGTCGTGCAGCCCGAGTCGGTGATGGGCGAGGCCCCGACGATGGCGTTCCGGCCGGTCGGCCGCTGACGACGGAAACGGGCGCCGCCGGGTGGCGGCGCCCGTCAGAACGCCGGGATCAGCCCGCCAGCACCGCGGCGAGCTGCGCCAGCGCGTGATCCAGGTCGGCCTCGGTGACGACCAGCGGTGGGGCCAGCCGGATCGTCGAGCCGTGGGTGTCCTTGGCGAGGACGCCGCGTTCGGCGAGACGCTCGCACGCCTGCCGGCCGGTCATCAGGGCCGGGTCGATGTCCACCCCGGCCCAGAGGCCACGGCCCCGTACGCCGACGACGCCCTTGCCGATCAGCGCCTCCAGGCCGGCGTGCAGCCGGGCACCGAGCCGGGCCGACCGCTCCTGGAACTCACCGCTCGCCAGCAGCCGGACCACCTCGGCGCCGACCGCGCAGGCCAGCGGGTTGCCGCCGAAGGTCGAGCCGTGCTCGCCGGGCCGCAGCACACCCAGCACGTCACGGTTCGCGGCGACCGCGGAGACCGGGACGATGCCGCCGCCGAGGGCCTTGCCGAGCACGTACATGTCCGGGACGACGCCCTCGTGCTCGATCGCGAAGGTCTTGCCGGTCCGGCCCAGGCCGGACTGGATCTCGTCGGCGATCATCAGCACGTTGTTCTCGGTGCAGAGCTCCCGCACGCCGGCGAAGAACCCGGCCGGCGGCACCAGTACGCCCGCCTCGCCCTGGATCGGCTCCATCAGCACGGCCACCGTGTTCGGCGTGATCGCCGCGCGGACCGCGTCCAGGTCGCCGTACGGGACCACCGTGAACCCCGGCGTGTACGGCCCGAAGTCGGACCGCGCCTCCGGATCGGTGGAGAAGCTGACGATCGTGGTGGTGCGCCCGTGGAAGTTGCCGTCCGCCACGATGATCTCGGCCTGCTCGTCGGCGACGCCCTTGACCCGGTAACCCCACTTGCGGGCCACCTTGATCGCGGTCTCCACCGCCTCGGCGCCGGTGTTCATCGGCAGCACCAGGTCCTTGCCGCAGAGCTCGGCCAGGCCCCGGCAGAACGTGGCGAACTGGTCGTGTACGAAGGCCCGGCTGGTCAGCGTGACCCGGTCCAGCTGGGCGTGCGCCGCGGCGATCAGCCCGGGGTGCCGGTGCCCGAAGTTCAGCGCCGAGTAACCGGCCAGGAAGTCGAGGTAGCGGCGGCCGTCGACGTCGGTCACCCAGGCGCCCTCGGCCTCGGCGACGACCACCGGCAGCGGGTGGTAGTTGTGTGCGGTCCAGCGCTCGGCGTCCTCCAGGGCGCCCGGCGTACGGAATTCCACGGTCGTCACGAGCTGTGCCTCCTTGCCATGCCCTTCTGGCCCTCGCCTGCGAGGTGGTAGCGCGGTGCGGCCGGGTGCCGCTCGGTGCAGGCGGTCATGGCCGAACCTCCAGCGTGCAGCACTTGGGACCGCCGCCGGCTTTGCGCAGCTCGGACAGGTCGACCCCGACGGTCTGGTAGCCGGCCGCCCGCAGCGCGCCGGCGAGATGGGTGGCCTGCTCCGGAAGGACAACGGTACGTCCGTCGCTGACCGCGTTGAGGCCGAGCACGGCTGCGTCCTCCGGGGTGGCGATGACCGCGTTCGGGTACAGCTGCCGCAGCACCGACTGCGACCCCGGCGAGAAGGCCTGCGGGAGGTAGGCGATGTTGGTGTCGTCCAGCACGCAGAGCGCCGTGTCCAGGTGGTAGTAGGCCGGGTCGACCAGCTGCAGCGTGATCACCGGGCGCTGGAGGACCTCCTGGGTCTCCGCGTGCGAGGCGTGCGCGGTGCGGAACCCGGTGCCGGCCAGCAGCACGTCCCCGGCGAGCAGGATGTCGCCCTCACCCTCGTTGGTGTGCTTGGGCTCGTGCACGTCGAAGCCGCGCTCGCGGAACCAGGCGGCGTACGCCGGGGCCTCGTCGGCCCGCTCGGCGTCACGGAACTGCACCCCGAGGACGCGTCCGTCGACCACCGTGGCGCCGTTCGCGGCGAAGACCATGTCGGGCAGGCCGGGCAGCGGGTCGATCAGGTCGACGGTGTGCCCCAGGTCGAGGAAGGTCTGCCGCAGGGTCTCCCATTGGCTGATCGCCAGCGCGTTGTCGTACGGCGCCGTGGGATCCATCCACGGGTTGATCCGGTACGTGACCGCGAAGAAGGTGGGCCGGCACATGAGGTAGCGGCGCGGCCGGGCGTGGAACGTCATGGAAGAAAACGCTAGGCGCGAACCACCGTCGTCCGCTCCGGATCAACCATGCGTACCGCGTCGGATCGTTGCGTGATGGCGTGCCGCCGCGAAGATTCATTGCGCAAGCGGTGGGGAGGTGGCGAACCGCCACTTCCCCACCGCTTCGCGTTCTCCGGCGAACCGCCGAAGTGTTTCCGGGGCGGGACGACCGCCAGTCGTCGTCCCGGTTCCGAGGGGTAGGTCGCCGGTGCATCACCGGCGGTGAATGTCAGGTACCCGTCAGAAGCGGGTTTCAAACTGGGTGTCCAGCCAATTCCGGAGATCCGTCGCCGGCTGCATGTCGGTGCCCAGCCAGCTCAGCTGCCCGGTGAGCGCCAGCACGCCGATGACGATGGCGCCGATCGACAGGACCAGGCCGATCAGGGCGTCGGTCTTGCCGGCCACGTGCCGCTTGCGGGTGGCGAACAGGCCACCGAGCGAGAGCAGCAGGGCGACCGCGGACACGCCGATGCCGTAGCCCAGCAGCGGGCCGGAGAGGACCAGCAGGGCGCCGGCCACACCGACGATCAGGGCCAGGGTGGCGAGGAAGCTCGCGCGGGCTTTCGGGGCGGGCGGCGCGGTGTCCACGACGGCGCGGCCGGCCTGCGGCCGCTCGGCGGTCACCGTGGCGGCACGGTCGGCCTCGGTCCGGGGAACCTCGGTCCGCGGAGTTTCGGTCCGGGGAGTTTCGGTACGCGGCATGGTCGCCGTCGTACGGGTGTCGTCGCGGCGCGGAGCCACCGGCGGCACCGACGTGGTGCGGTCGTCCGTGTTATCGGCCGTGGTCTGACGGGAGAACGTCGGAATCCTCACCTCAGCACCTCCTTGACAGATTGGGGGATGACTGCCTACTACCCGCCCTGCCCGGAAACGACACGAGGGGCACGCGAAAGCGTGCCCCTCGGTGTGGTCGGAACTCAGCGCAGCGGCGCGCCCGTGTGCACGTCGGCCGCCCGGCGGATGACGTGGTCGACCAGGCCGTACTCCTTGGCCTGCTCGGCGGTGAACCAGCGGTCCCGGTCCGAGTCGCGCTCGATCTCCTCCGGGGTGTGCCCGCTGTGGAACGCGATCCGCTCGTTCATCACCTGCTTGATGTGCAGCATGCTCTCGGCCTGGATGGCGATGTCCGCCGCGGTGCCGCCGATGCCGCCGGAGAGCTGGTGCATCATCACCCGGGCGTGGGGCAGGGCGTACCGCTTGCCGGGGGTGCCGGCGCAGAGCAGGAACTGTCCCATCGACGCGGCCATGCCCATCGCGATCGTGGCCACGTCGTTCTTGATGTACTGCATGGTGTCGTAGACGGCCATGCCGGCGCTGATCGAGCCGCCGGGGGAGTTGATGTACAGCGCGATGTCGCGCTCCGAGTCCTCGGAGGCGAGCAGCAGCATCTGCGCGCAGATCCGGTTGGTCACCTCGTCGTTGACCTCACTGCCGAGGAAGATGATCCGCTCCCGGAGCAGGCGCTCGAAGACCTGGTCGTCGAAGGACGCGCCGCCACCACGCATGGTCGTGTCAATGCTCATGAGCCCACCCTCTCGCATCCGCTGTTCCACGTCTCACACCCTCCCCCAGGGTGAGCCCGGATCCCAGCAATTCCCCTCAGGGCGAATCCGCTGTCGGCAGAACGAGGCCTGTTCGGCCGCGGTTACCGTTGATCCCGTGCCGGAGGGACATACCATTCACCGCCTCGCGACCCGTCATCGCGAGTTATTCGTCGGTAACCCGGTGGCCGCGAGCAGCCCGCAGGGCCGCTTCGCCACGGGCGCCGCGCTGATCGACGGTCGCGTGTTGCGCGACACCGAGGCGATCGGCAAGCATCTGCTGCACCACTACGAGGACGATCGCACCGTCCACGTCCATCTAGGGCTGTACGGCAAGTTCACCGAGGGCGAGCTTCCCGTCCCCGGCCCGGTCGGACAGATCCGAATGCGGCTGACCGGTTCGGGTCACTGGCTCGACCTGCGCGGCCCGACCGCGTGCGAGGTCCTGGAGCCGGCGGCCGTGGCGCTCCTGCGGGCCCGGCTCGGCGCCGACCCGCTGCGCGACGACGCGGATCCGGCCGCCGCCCACGCGCGGATCCGCGCCAGCACCAAGCCGCTCTTCGCCCTGCTGATGGACCAGTCCATCGTGGCCGGTTGCGGTCTGATCTACGCCAACGAGGTGCTGTTCCGGGCCGGCCTGGCGCCGGAGACCCCCGGCACCGCGATCGGGGCGGCCCGCTGGACCGAGATCTGGGACGACCTGCGGGCGCTGATGAAGGAGGGCGTGGCCCGGGGCCGGATCGACACCGTGCACACCGAGCACACGCCGGAGGCGATGAGCCGCGCGCCCCGGGTGGACCGGCACGGCGGCGAGGTCTACGTCTACCGTCGCCCCGGCCAGCCCTGTCTGGTCTGCGGCACCGCGATCGCCCGCGGCCCGATGGCCGGGCGCAACCTTTACTGGTGCCCGACCTGCCAGCCGCCGCTCAGGGGGTCGCGGACGGCGTGACCACCGGCGCCGCCTCCGCGGGGGAGGACGCGGAGGGCGTCGGCGCCGGTGCGGTGGTGCTCGGCTCGGGGGTCGGCGGCGCCGGCGTGGGCGGCGTGGTGACCGGGGCGCTGGGCGCCGGCGCGGCCTTGTCGCCGGGCAGGCCCACCTGGAAGTTCTCGACCAGCCACGGCAGCAGCTTCTCGAACGCCTCGGTCGTCGCCGGCTGGTTGAAGTCGTGGGCCAGCACGATCGAACCGGGCCGGGTGGTCTTCTTCACCTCGGCCACGATCCGCTTCACCCGCTGGTCGTAGGTCTCGCCCGCCGGGTGGAACCAGTCGCGCGGGTCGACCTCCCAGTAGAGCGAGGTCATCTGCCCGGTGTAGGCCACCGAGACCAGCCGGTCGGTGAAGTTGCCGCCCGGCGCCCGGAAGTAGGGGATCTCGGCACCGGGAACCGCGGACCGGATCGCCGCGTTCGTCCGATCCAGATCAGCGCGGATCCGGTCGGCCTTCTTCTTCCCGATCGTCAGGTCGTGGTCCCAGGTGTGGTTGCACAGCACGTGACCGGCGTCGACGATCTGCCGGATCAGGTCGGGGTGCCGCTGAGCCTGCGTCCCGACCACGCAGAAGACCGCCTTGACCTGGTGCTTCTCCAGCAGCGCAAGGATCTTCGGGGTCTCGTTCGGGTCCGGGCCGTCGTCGAAGGTCAGCGAGACCACCGGCGAGCCGGTGGTGCGCAGCGAGTTCGCCGGGCCGTCGCCCTTGGGCACGGTGCGCTGCGCCGGGACGACCTGCGGGGGCGTGCGCTCCTCGGTGCGGGTCACCTCCGGGGTGGGCGCCGGCGCGGTGGTCTCCTCGACGGCCGGCCGCGCCGGGACGGCCGCGGCCTCCGGCTCCTTCTTCTCGGTCTTCTTCGGCGGCGCCGGCGGCTTCTCGGTGATCCGTCCGGCGACCGCCTGGGCGGCCACGTTCATCACGCTGGTGTTCTCGCCGCCGCCCTGCGGGATCGGCACCGCGGTCAGCAGCAGACCCGCCGCGACCAGCGTGCCGAGCAGCACCTGCGGGCGGTTCTTCGCGGTCGCCAGCCAGGTCTCCAGCGGCAGCGTGCCGGGCGCGCGATGCGTGCCGGTCGCGGGTCGCTTCGCGACCGGCCGGCTCGAGGCCTGCGCATGCCGGGCATGGCGCGGCCGATTGCCGCGCGACCGGCGGGTGGCGCTGCGGGACGACCCCGGGTTCGGGTACGACGCCGCGCGGTGCCGTGCCGAGTCGCCGGTCTCCGGTGCCGAGTGCCGGCCGGTACCGATGGTCGCGCCGGTGCTGATGGTCGCGCCGGTGCTGATGGTCGTGCCGGTGCCGAGGTCGGTGAACGCCGCTCGGGGCGTCCTCGGCGGCGGCACCCGGGCCTCGGTCCCCACCGCGTCGGCCAGGCTCTCTGGCCGCCGGTGCCGCCCGCCTGACGGGTTTTGCACGCCGGTCGGCGGCGTTGTCGAAGGCGAGGTGTGCGGCGGCATCCGTCATGACTACCGTGCCGCAAGATCGAGCGCGAGATCGAATTGGTCACCGAGTCATTACGCTACGAGATATCCCCAGGTCAAGTGGAATGGTGACGGTGTACACCTTCACCGCCCCGCATTGACGGGCGTCTGTATGGAATCGCTCCCAGATCATTCCTGGCCGGTAGCGGGCCCGCGGGTGGCCTCGGCCAGCCAGTCGACGACGCCGGCCACCGACTCGCCGCGGGCCAGCAGCGCACGCTGCCGGGCCGCCCCGGTGCCGTTCGCCCGCAACCGGCCCATCAGGCGGGTCGCCGCCTCCAGGTCACCGTGCCGCTCCAGCTCCGGCCGGACGTAGTCGAAGAGCTGCCGCATGAGCCGCCAGGCCGGGCGCGGCTGCCGGGTGGCCATGTCGATGTTGAGGCCCTCCAGGCCGTCGTGCGCGGCCCGCCAGTGCGCGGCCATCAGCAGCGGGTGCGGCACGTCCGGCGCCTCGGCGCCGTCGCGGACCTCCCGCACCAGGGTGGCGACCAGGGCCCGGGTCAGCGCGGCGAGCAGCATCGCGTCGTCCAGGCTCGGCGTGACGTCGCCCATCCGGATCTCCACCGTGGGGTAGCTGGCGGAGAGCCGGGCGTACCAGTAGAGCATCCCCTCGTCGAGCATCGCCCCGCTCGCCTCCAGGTCGGCGATGAGCGTCAGGTAGTGCTCGTGGGAGTGCAGGTACGGGGTCGGGCCGACGGTGGGCCAGCGCTCCCACATCATCGAGCGCCAGCTGGCGTACCCGGTGTCGCGCCCGGCGAACAGCGGCGAGTTGGCCGTGGCGGCCTGCAGGACCGGCAGCCAGGGGCGCAGGTGGTTGAGCACCTGCACGCCGGTCTCCGGGTCCGGGATGCTGACGTGCACGTGCGTGCCGCACATGCCCTGACCGGGGGAGAGGTCGCCGAACCGCTCCCGCATCCGGTGGTACCGCGGGTTGTCGACGATCCGCAGGTTGGGGCCGGCCGCCGGGCCGGTGCCGACCGCGACCAGCCGGGCCCCGGCCCGCTCGGTCGCCGCCGCCAGGTCGGAGCGCAGCCCCCGCATCGCGGCGTGCAGTCCGCCGAGCTCGAGCTGTGGCGGACTGGCCACCTCGATCTGGCTGCGGTAGTACTCGTGCTGCACGCTGTCGCGCAGCTGGTCGGGAAGTTCCTCGAAGACCGCCTCGACCGCCTCCACCGCACGCGGCTCGGCCGCGTCGACGAGCAGGTATTCCTCCTCGATACCGAGGGTCATCAGGTCGTGGCGTTCGGCCTCGGCGGCGATCTCCGCGGGGAGTTCGGTGCCCTCGGTGGCGGTTTCCATGGCCGCACCCTTACCCGGGGAGTTTTCCCCGGAAACCGGGGGCAACAGATCGTCGGACATCCATATTGACAAGCTTCAGAAACAAGCGTGAAATCGCGTGAGAGCGCTCTCTTCCGAAAGGCGTCCCCCATGCGAATCCCCCGAAGACTTCCGCGCCGGCTGTTCGTCGTCGCGGCCGCGATGCTCACGGTCGGTGCCTCCGCGACCTTCGTGGCGACCGCCGACGCGGCGGTTCCCCCGCCGCCCTCCGGCATGTCCCTGGTGTTCAGCGACGACTTCACCGGTGCCGCCGGCACCGGGGTGAACCGCTCCAACTGGCTCTACTCCACCGGCACCGGTTACCCGGGCGGCGCGCCCAACTGGGGCACCGGCGAGGTGGAGACGATGACCGACTCGACGGCGAACGTCTACCACGACGGCAACGGCAACCTGGCGATCCGTCCACTGCGTGACTCGGCCGGCCGCTGGACCTCCGGACGGATCGAGACCCAGCGCACCGACTTCGCCGCCCCGGCCGGCGGCCGGATGCGGATGGAGGCCCGGATCCAGCAGCCCAACGTGACCGGCGCCGCGGCGGCCGGCTACTGGCCGGCGTTCTGGGCCCTCGGTGCGGCGGCCCGCCCGGTCGGCGCCACCAACTGGCCGAGCATCGGCGAGATCGACATCCTGGAGAACGTCAACGGCCGGTCGAGCCACTTCGCCGCCCTGCACTGCGGCACCAACCCGGGCGGTCCGTGCAACGAGACCACCGGCCTGACCAGCGGTGAACGCTCCTGCACAGGCTGCCTGAGCTCCTTCCACACCTACGCGGTGGAGTACGACCGCAGCACCTCGCCGGAGCAACTGCGCTTCTACCGCGACGGGACCAACTACTGGACCCTGAGCGCCACCGCGGTCGACGCGACCACCTGGAGCAACGCGCTGCACCACGGGTTCTTCATGATCCTCAACGTGGCGATCGGCGGCGGTTTCCCGGCCGCGTTCGGTGGCGGGCCGACCGCGCAGACCCAGCCCGGCTTCCCGATGCTGATCGATTACGTGGCGGTCTGGCAGTCCTCCGGCGGCACCACGCCGCCCACCACCTCGCCGCCGAGCGGGGCCGTGCGCGACGCGTACGCCCGGATCGAGGCCGAGTCCTACAACGCCGCGTCGGCCGTGCAGGCCGAGGCCTGCTCGGAGGGCGGGCAGAACGTCGGCTGGATCGCCAACGGGGACTGGCTGCAGTTCAACAACGTCGACTTCGGCAGCGGCGGGGTCCGCGACTTCGTGGCCCGGGTGGCCTCCGGCGCCGGGTCCGGGGTGAGCGGCCTCGTCGAGGTACGCCTGGACAGCCGCAGCAACGCGCCGATCGGCAGCTTCGCGCTCGGCAACACCGGCGGCTGGCAGAGCTGGCAGTCGATACCCGGTAACGTCTCGAACGTCACCGGTCGTCACACCGTGTTCCTGACCTTCACCAGCGGCCAGCCGGCCGACTTCATCAACGTGAACTGGATCCAGTTCCGCCGGTAATTGTTTTTATCGATGGGCCGTTGCCGCTGACCTGCGGCGGCGGCCCATCTTCGCGATTTAAGGAAGTTTAAGGCGACGGCTCTTTACTTTTACTGTTAACAGTCCTAAAGATTGATGCACCTCACCGGATGTGCATGGAAGGACGGCGATGAAGCGCTCCCGATCGGTAATCCTCGCAACGGTCACGGCGCTGGTCGCCGGTGGAGCGGCGACCTACTTCTCCGGCAACGCGTCGGCTGCCACGGCCTGCGCTCCCGCCTGGAGCTCGACCGCCGTCTACGTCAAGGGCAACGTGGCGTCGCTGAACGGCCACAACTACACCGCGAAGTGGTGGACCCAGAACGAGTCGCCCGCGATCCGCAGCGGTCAGTGGGACGTCTGGGCCGACAACGGCGTCTGTGAGGGCGGCACTACTCCGCCCACCACGACGCCGCCCACCACGACCCCGCCGACGACCACTCCTCCCACGACGACTCCGCCGACGACCACGCCGCCGACGACCAACCCGCCCAGCAACGGCGCGCTGCCGAAGCACTTCATCACCGGGTACTGGCAGAACTTCGACAACGGCGCCGCGCCGCTCAAGCTCGCCGCCGTTCCGGCCACCTACGACCTGATCGCGGTCGCCTTCGCGGACGCCACCAGCACCCCCGGTGCGGTGACCTTCAACCTCGACCCGGGCCTGGCCACGGCGGTCGGCGGCTACACCGACGCCCAGTTCAAGGCGGACATCGCCACCCTGCACGCGCGGGGCAAGAAGGTGATCATCTCGGTCGGCGGTGAGAAGGGCACGGTCGCGGTCAACAGCGCGGCCGCCGCCACCGCCTTCGCCGACTCGGTGCACACCCTGATCAAGAACTACGGCTTCGACGGCGTCGACATCGACCTGGAGAACGGGCTCAACCCGACCTACATGGGCCAGGCCCTGCGCTCGCTGCGGAGCAAGGTCGGCAGCAGCCTGATCATCACGATGGCGCCGCAGACGATCGACATGCAGAACCCGCAGTCGTCGTACTTCAAGCTGGCGCTGGACATCAAGGACATCCTCACCGTCGTCTTCACCCAGTACTACAACTCCGGTTCGATGCTGGGCTGCGACAACAACGCCGCGTACAGCCAGGGCACCGTCAACTTCCTGACCGCGCTCGCCTGCATCCCGCTGCAGAACGGGCTGCGCCCGGACCAGATCGCCCTCGGCCTGCCGGCCAGCACCCGCGCGGCAGGCGGTGGCTACGTCGCCCCGTCGGTGGTCAACGCCGCCCTCGACTGCCTCGCCAAGGGCACCAACTGCGGCACCTTCAAGCCGCCGGCCACCTACCCGGGCATCCGCGGCGCAATGACCTGGTCGATCAACTGGGACGTGACCAACGGCAACGGCTGGGCCAACACGATCGACCCGCACCTCGCCACCCTCCCCTGATCCCCCTCTCATCCCCTCGGAGTTCCCCGTGAGACTCAGCAGGAAGATCGCCGTGGTCGCGGCGGTCGCGGCGGTCGGCACAGCCGCCGCGGTCCTCCCGATGGCCACCTCGAGCGCGGCCGCCGCCTGCGCCCCGGCCTGGAGCGCCTCGGCCGTCTACGTGAAGGACAACGTGGCCTCGCAGAACGGCCACAACTACACCGCGAAGTGGTGGACCCAGGGCGAGTCGCCGGCCACCAACAGCAGCCAGTGGGCGGTCTGGACCGACAACGGCGTGTGCGGCGGCACCACCCCGCCGACCACCCCGCCCACGACCGGGCCGACGACCCCGCCGCCGGCGACCGGCACCAAGATGGCGGCCGCGCCGTACATCTACCCGGGCTGGGGCAACCCGCCGGCGCCGGCCACCGTGGTCAACGCCACCGGGATCAAGGCCTTCACCATCGCGTTCGTGCTGGCCAGCAACGGCTGCAACCCGGCATGGGACGGCGCGAGCGGGCTCACCGGAGGCGTGCACGCCAGCACCATCGCGGCGATCCGGGCGGCCGGCGCCGACGTGGTGCCGTCGATCGGCGGCTGGAGCGGCAACAAGCTCGGCCCGAACTGCTCGACCGCCGAGGCGCTCGCCGGGGCGTACCAGAAGGTGATCGACACCTTCCAGCTCAAGGCGATCGACATCGACATCGAGAACACCGACGAGTTCGAGAACTACGTGGTGACCGACCGGATCGTGGACGCGCTGAAGATCGTCAAGCAGCGCAACCCGGGCGTGAAGACCATCCTCACCTTCGGCACCACGCCGAGCGGCCCGAACGCGCACGGCATCCGGCTGATCCAGCAGGCCAAGGCGAAGAACGCGAACATCGACATCTTCACCCAGATGCCGTTCGACTTCAGCGGCCACGCCGACATGTACGCCGCCACGGTCGGCGCCACCGAGGGCCTGAAGAACCAGCTCAAGACCACCTTCGGCTGGACCGACGCCCAGGCGTACTCCCGGATCGGCATCTCCGGCATGAACGGCCTCTCCGACCAGCAGGAGCTGACCTCGGTGGAGACCTGGACCCGGATCCGCGATTACGCCAAGAGCAAGAACCTGGCCCGGTTCTCCTTCTGGGCGGTCAACCGGGACCGCGGCTGCGCCGGTGGCGGTGTGGTCAGCAACTGCTCCGGCATCGCCCAGGCCGACTGGGCGTTCACCAAGGTGAGCGCCGGTTTCTGAGCTTATCCGCGGCGGAAGACCGAAGTAATTCTGTTGGAGACGCGCCGCTCACGCGCGGTCGCCCGCCCGGGCGGCCGCGCGCCGGCGTTTGCGGACCTTCTTGACCACCCACTGGCCGATCACGATGGCGAAGAACGCCCAGATCGCGTAGTCGAACCACTGCGCGTACTGCTCCAGGTCCTGCCAGCGGGAACCCAGTGCGTAGCCGCCGCCCACGAACAGCGCGTTCCACACCCCGCTGCCGATGACCGTGAGAAGAGCGAACAGCCCGAGCGGCATGTGGTTGGCGCCGGCCGGGATCGAGACCAGACTGCGCACCACGGGCATGCACCGGCCGATCAGCACCGCCGACTTCTCGTGTTTCTCGAACCACCGGTCCGCCCTGTCCAGGTCGTCGAGGTCGACCAGCGGCACCCTGTCGAGCCAGCGGCGCAGCCGGTCCTCGCCGAGACCGCGGCCCAGCCAGTAGAGCAGCAGCGCGCCGCCGAGCGCGCCGAGCGTCGCGGTGACCCAGACCAGCACCAGGTTGACCCGGCCCACGCTGGCGAGGTAACCGGCCATCGACAGGACGATCTCGCTCGGGATGGGCGGCACGAGGTTCTCCAGCGCGACCAGCAGGCCGACGCCCACCTCGCCGAATGAGTCGATCACCGAAGCGACCCAGCCGGTCAGTCCACCGAGGTTCGTGAGATCGCCTTCGGCCATGAGCGGTCCTCCTCGCCAAGTCGGTTCCTGAGGGTTACCCAGCAACCAGCGTACGAACCGGTCCGCGTATATGCCGTTCATCGGTATATGCTGCCGACATGACCGACGTACCGATGCGGGAGCCGACCTTCCTGGTGCTCACCGCTCTGGCCGAGGAGCCACGCCACGGCTATGCCGTGATCGAGGACGTCGCGGCGATGACCGGCGGGCGTGTCCGGCTGCGGGCCGGCACGCTCTACGCCGCTCTCGACCGCCTCCGGGTCGAGGGCCTCATCGAGGTCGACCGGGAGGAGATCGTGCAGTCCCGGCTGCGGCGCTATTACCGCCTCACCGCGCCGGGGGAGCGTGCCCTCGCGGCTGAGACCGGCCGCCTGCGCGACCAGGCCACCATCGCCGAGCGGCGCCTGAGCGCCCGCCGCATCGAGCTCGGGGGAGCCACCGCATGACGAGCAGCCCGCTGGAGCGGCGCTACCGGCGCCTGTTGCGGATCTACCCGGCGCGGCACCGGGCCGCCTACGAGGAGGAGATGATCGGCGTGCTGATGGACGGGTCGGCCCCGGGCCGCCGTATCCCGGCGCCGGCCGAGGTGGCCGATCTGCTGCGGGCCGGCCTCGCGGCACGCGTCGGCGGGTCCTGGCGGGGTGTGCGCGGCTCGGGCTGGCGTGACGCGAGCGCGGTCGCCGGTCTGATCATCGCGGTGATGCTGGCCGCGGTCGCCGGCCGGCGGCTCTTCGTCGGCATCCACGTGATCCACGTCGACCCGGGCGGCTCGGCGGATGCGTTGGGCCTCCGGGCTCTGCTGCTGCTCGACGTGTCGCTGCGGTTCGTTCTCTGGGGTGCGGTCTGCGCCGCCGCCCTGCTCGGGCTCCGGCGTGCCGCGGCGTGGCTCACCCTGCCCGCCGCGCTGGTCGAGCTGGGCACGGTGATCTGGTGGCTGCCCGGCACCCCGATGCAGTCGGCGATCCGGCTCTCCTGGTCGGTGGTCACCGTCGGCGTGGCGATCGCGGCCCTCATGGCGGCCCGCCGGGGTCGTCCGCTGCCGGTCCTGCTGGGCCACCGCGGCCTCGGTGTCGTGCTGGTCGCGGCGGGTGGCGCGGTGGCCGCCGAGGTCCTCGCCGACTACCTTCTGCTGAGCTACGGCTGGGCCGTGCGGATCTTCGAGCTGGCCCTTTTCGTGCTGGTTGCGGCGATTGTCCTGTCCGCCGCGCCCGGTGTGCGCGGCCGGGCCGCGGTGCTGCTGGTCCCGGCGTTCACCGGCCCGATCACCTGGGAGCTTGCTCAGGGCGCCCACCTGCTGACCGTCGTCGACAGCGGCCGGGATCTGATCGCCCCGTTCTTCGTCGTGCTCGCCACCCCGGCGCTCGCCTTCGGTGTCGCCCTGGTCGTCCTCTGGGCCTGGAGCGTTTCGCGGACCGAGGGCGCGGCTAAAGAACAGGGCCATGAGTGACCGGTGGTATGAGAAGGCCGTTGTCTACTGCTTGGACATCGACAGCTTCGCCGACGCCGACGGTGACGGCTGCGGAGACATCCGGGGCCTGATCGGCCGCCTGGACTACCTGTCCCGGCTGGGGGTGACATGCCTCTGGCTCAACCCGATCCACCCGTCGCCGAACCGCGACGACGGTTACGACGTGTCCGACTTCTACAACATCGACCCACGGTTCGGGAACCTGGGCGACTTCGCCGAGCTGCTGCACGAGGCGGGCAACCGCGGCATCAAGGTGATCATCGACCTGGTCGTCAACCACACCTCCGACCAGCACCCGTGGTTCCAGTCGGCCCGGTCGTCGCCCGACTCGCCGTACCGTGACTGGTATGTCTGGAGCGAGACCGAACCCGCGGACCGCAAGCAGGGCATGGTCTTCCCCGGCGAGCAGGCGGAGACCTGGACCTACGACCGCACCGCGAAGCTCTGGTTCTACCACCGGTTCTACAAGTTCCAGCCGGACCTGAACATCAAGAACCCCGCGGTCCGCGAGGAGATCAAGAAGATCTGCTCGTTCTGGCTGCAGCTCGGGGTCGCCGGTTTCCGGATGGACGCGGTGCCGTTCATCATCGAGGAGACCCAGCCCGGCGACCCGACCGCGCCGATGGACTTCGAGTTCCTCACCGAGCTGCGCCAGCACGTCCAGTGGCGCAAGGGCGACGCGGTCCTGCTGGCCGAGGCCAATGTGGAGCCGGCCCAGCTCACGCAGTACTTCGGGGACGCCGGCGGCTCGTCGAACCGGATCCACATGCTCTTCGACTTCATGCTGAACAGCAAGATCATGCTGGCGCTGGCCCGGGAGGACCCGGAGCAGGTCATCGACGCCCTGCGCGACGCGCCGAAACTGCCGCCGGGCGGGCAGTGGGCGACGTTCCTGCGCAACCACGACGAGATCGACCTGTCCCGGCTCACCGCCGAGCAGCGCGCGGACGTGTTCGCCAAGTTCGGTCCCGACGAGGACATGCAGCTCTACGACCGGGGCATCCGCCGCCGGCTGGCGCCGATGCTGGGCAACGACCGCCGGCACATCGAACTCGCCTACTCGCTGCAGTTCACCCTGCGCGGTACCCCGGTGCTGCGCTACGGCGAGGAGATCGGGATGGGTGACGACCTCACCCAGCCGGGCCGGCACTCGGTACGCAGCCCGATGCAGTGGTCGCTGCTGCCCAACGGCGGGTTTTCCACCGCGGAGCCGGACAGGCTGGTCCGTCCGGTGATCTCCGAGGGCGAGTTC
This sequence comes from Actinoplanes sp. NPDC024001, assembly GCF_040638955.1. Lineage (NCBI taxonomy): Bacteria > Bacillati > Actinomycetota > Actinomycetes > Micromonosporales > Micromonosporaceae > Actinoplanes > Actinoplanes sp. NPDC024001. The sequence continues at coordinate 8,989 of NZ_JBEZZB010000132.1, read as the reverse complement.
GGCTATTCCAAGGTCAACGTGACGCTGCAACGGCACGATCCGAACTCGCTGCTCTCCTGGTTCGAGCGGATGATCCGTACGCTGCGGGAGGCGCCGGAGATCGGTGGCGGCGAGTGCAAGCACGTCGACGTGCAGGTGCCGCCCGGCGTGCTGGTGCACCGGGCGGACGACGGCACCGGCACGATGGTCTTCGTGCACAACCTCGGCACCGAGCCGGGCGTCGTCGATCTGAGCAGTCTGGCCGGCGAGGCCGAGTTCCCCAACGACGTGCTCGCCGACCAGGAATACCCCGAACCCGGCAAGCTCGACGCGATCCGGGTCGAGGGGCACGGGTATCGGTGGATCCGGCTGCGCAGAACGGCCTGACCCGGACTAGCATCGCCCTCGGTGGTAACGGAGATCACTACGGAGGCCGCAATGTCGCAGTCCGAACCCCGCCGGGTGGCGGTCGTCACCGGAGCCGCTCGTGGCATCGGTGAGGCGGTCGCTCTGAAGCTCGCCGCCGACGGCATGGCCGTCGCCGTGGTCGACCTGGACGAGGGCGCCTGCGCCAACACGGTGACCGCGATCCACGACGCCGGGGGCACCGCGGTCGCGATCGGCGCCGACGTCGCCGACGCGGCGCAGGTCACCGCGGCCGTCGAGCGGGTGGTCGCCGAGCTCGGCCCGCCGACCGTGCTGGTCAACAACGCCGGGGTGCTGCGCGACAACCTGCTCTTCAAGATGTCCGAGGACGACTGGGACACCGTGATGGCGGTGCACCTGCGCGGCGCCTTCCTGTTCAGCAAGGCGGTGCAGAAGCACATGGTCGACGCCGGTTTCGGCCGGATCGTCAGCCTGTCCAGCACCTCCGCGCTCGGCAACCGCGGCCAGGCGAACTACGCCGCCGCCAAGGCCGGCATCCAGGGCTTCACCAAGACCCTCGCGATCGAGCTCGGCAAGTTCGGCATCACCGCGAACGCGGTCGCGCCGGGTTTCATCGTCACCGACATGACCCGCGCGACCGCCGCCCGGATCGGGGTGGATTTCGCAGATTTTGAGAAGGCCACCATCAGCCAGATCCCGGTGGGCCGGGCGGGGCGTCCCGAGGACGTGGCGAACACCGTAGCCTTCCTCGTCAGTGAGGGGGCGGGCTTCGTCTCGGGACAGGTGATCTATGTCGCGGGCGGGCCGAGAGACTGATGCTGGCAACTTGCTGAGAAGAGTTACAAAGAAATCATGAACCGACGCATGAGTTCCCGCAGCGTGTCGCTGACCAGCACGTTCCTCTTGCTGGCCGCGGGAGGTGTGGCGGCGTGTGACAACGATGAGTACGAGGACCAGGGTTTCTACTGCGCCGACGAGAACGGTGTGGTCGTCGATGAGGACTACTGCGACGACGACTACGACGGTGGCGGCGGCGTGGGTTTCTTCATCTGGCACTCCGCGGCCTACCGGGCCGGCTACCCGGTGGGTTACCGGCTGCCCGCCGGGGGCAGCAAATTCGCCTACAACGACGCGGCCGCACGGTCCAAGTTCGGGCTGCCGACCACCGGCAAGATCAGCAATGGCACGGTGAAGACCAGCGTGGTCGGCAAGGGCGGCGGCGGTTCCCGTAGCAAGTCCGGCTCGGGCGGAGGCTGACCGGTGCGGCGGATCGCGTACGGGCCGGTGCGGGACGGCTGGCAGCTCACCAACTTCAGTCTCGGGCTGACCTACAACGACACCGAGCTGCCGGACGGCACCATGACGTCGTACTGGCGGGAGGGGCCGTACTACGACTTCACCGCGGCCGAGATCGAGGAGCTGGAGACGGCCACCTCGACGCTCCACGCGATGTGCGTCGAGGCCGGCGACTGGATGGTCCGGCAGTGCCCGCGGCGCACCGTGGAGGGCCGCAAGGAGGGCTTCTTCACCTCGATCTGCAACGACGAGACGTGCTTCCTGGCCCGCATCGGCATCCCGGAGTACACGCACGAGCAGATCATCCGGACCTGGTTCGACGGTGACGCGGAGACCTGGACGCATTACGACAAGGATCCGGACATGCGTCTGCCGATGCAGACCCCGGACTACTCGCCGAGCGTCTACGGCCGCTTCGACCTCTGGTACAACGGCGCCGGCACCACCCCGCGGCTGCTGGAGTTCAACGCGCAGACCCCGACGTCGCTGGTGGAGGCGGCGGTCATCCAGTGGCACTGGATGGACCAGACCGGCGTCACCCAGCACGAGTGGCGGCAGTGGAACTCCATCCACGAGCGCCTGGTCGGCTGGGAGGCCACGCCGGGCGAGCCCGGCGACCCCGGCGCCTGGCGGCGCAACATCAACAAGTTGCGCGAGGCGCGGACCTGGCTCCCCGAGAAACCCAAGATCTTTTTTGCGTACGAGACGAGCGAGACGTCCGGTGAGGATCGGATGAACGTCGCGTACCTGATGGCCACCGCCGAGGAGGCCGGTTACCCGGTCGAGTTGATCGCGATGAGCCAGATCGGCTGGGACGTGGCCGGTGACCGGGTCGTCTTCGTCCCCGGGCCGGGCCAGGAGCACAAGGCCGAGCCGATCGACGTCATCTTCATGCTCTATCCGTGGGAGTGGTTCTGGCACGAGGAGGGCGGCAAGGCCTTCTTCCGCAACATGGCCGACCCGGAGAAGCGGGGCACGGTCTGGATCGAGCCGCCCTACAAGGCCGCGCTGCTCGGCAACAAGGCGCTGCTGCCGGTCCTGTGGAAACTCTTCGGCGACGACCCGGAACGGGGTAAGTACCTGCTCCCGGCCTACTTCGCCGAGTCCTCCGGCGCGGCCACGCTGAAGTCCTACGCGAAGAAGCCGGTCTGGGGCCGCGAGGGTGGCTCGGTCACCCTGGTCCGCGACGGCGTGCCGATCACCGCGAACCCGTCCGAGTACGGCGCGGACGGCCGCTACATCGTGCAGGAACTCTGCGAGCTGCCGTCCTTCGAGGGCCTGGAGGGCACGCTGCACCCGGTGATCGGCGCCTGGCTGATCGACGGCGAGCCGGCCGGCATGGGTATCCGCGAGGGCATCGGCACCGAGGGCCTGGTGACCGGAAACACCTGCAACTTCGTCCCGCACACCATCGAGAGCAACGCGTGAAGCCGGGGCGCTCAGCGCATTCGGAAGTTCACACGGTGGTTCGGGGGTGCCGCCAGATCCACCACAGGCCGATGAACGGCAGGATCAGCGGGACGTAGCCGTAGCCGCTGCCGAAGCGGGACCAGACGGTGTCGTCCGGGAAGGCGACCGCGTCGACGATGCTGAGCAGCCCCACGACCAGCACGCCCACCAGCTCGATACTGCAGCTGACCAGGGCGATCATGCGGCCGCGCGGCCCGCCCCGGGCCAGCCCCACGGTGGCGGCGAGGTAGACCAGGCCGGCGAGGGCGGACAGCAGGTAGGCGAGTGGCGCCTCGGCGAAGTGGGTGGTGATCTGCACCAGCGCCCGGGCGCTCGCCGACAGCGCGAAGACGCCGTAGACGAGCAGCAGCACCCGACCGACACCGGTGTTCAGAGCGGCGTCGCTGGGCCGTTTCGTGGTCTGGTCAGGCACCGGTCACCGACGCGATCTGCTGCAGGCGCAGCACGAGGACGGGCAGGATGAGGCAGCCGATGCCGAGGATCAGGTTGCCCCAGCGGGTCGGCTCCATCTTGGCGAGCACCAGCGCGGTCGGCGCGAACGCGACCGTCGTGAGCAGATAGCCGGCGAACGTGCCGATCTCTGCCGGCCGGCTGCCGTCGAAGAGCCCGACGACCGCGGCCACGACCAGGACCACGACCAGGGCTCCGAGCACGATCATGGCCAGCAGGTCGAGGCGGCTGGGCGCGCGGTCCAGCGCGGCCCGGAGCAGATACCACGCCGCGAGCAGGAGGGCGGCGACGATGGTCGCCGTGGACAGGGCACCGTTCACCCGGCCAGGTTACTGATGCGCCTCTGAGCTGATAACTTCCGGCCTGGAGATCAGCTTCTGCAAGGGTGGTCGATTCAGTGCGCTTCGGACTTTTCGGAACGGGCCCGTGGGCCCATCTCGCCCACGCGCCGGCTCTGGCCGCGCATCCCGGGGTGCAGTTCGCCGGGGTGTGGGGCCGTGATCCGGCCAAGGCCGCTGAGCTGGCCGGCCGCTTCGGCGTACGGACCTACGCCACCACCGACGAGTTGATCGCCGACGTGGACGCGGTCGCCATCGCCCTGCCGCCGGACGTGCAGGCGCCGCTCGCCCTGCGCGCGGCTCAGGCCGGCCGGCACCTCCTGCTGGACAAGCCGGTTGCGCTGCGTACCGATGAGGCCGAGGCCATCGCCGCCGCGGTCACCGAGCGTGATCTGGCCTCGGTGGTCTTCTTCACCCGCCGTTTCGCGCCGGAGATCAGCGCGTTCGTGGCCGAGGCCGCCGCCACCGGCGGCTGGACCGAGGCCCGGGTCGACCATCTGGGCTCAATCTTCGAGGACGGCAACCCGTTCGGCGCCTCACCCTGGCGCCGCGAGCGCGGTGGCCTCTGGGACGTCGGCCCGCACGCCCTGGCGCTGGTGCTGCCGGTGCTCGGCGCGGTGACCGAGGTGACCGGCATGGCCGGCGACCGTGATCTCACCTACCTGCTGCTCCGGCACGCCAGCGGGGCGATCAGCCGGCTCACTCTTTCGGTGGACGCGCCGGCCGCCGCGGCCCGCGAGGACGCGATGTTCGCCGGCGAGGCGGGCGTGGTGCCGGTCCCGGCCGCGCAGTGGGATCCGGAGCTGGCTCTGGGCCGGGCCATCGACCAGTTGATCTCGGCCGCCGCGGGTGGCCCCCGGCCGGACTGCGACGTGCGGTTCGGCGCCGACGTGACCGCCGTGCTCGTCGCCGCCGAGCGCGCGGTACGCGAGGGGACGGTCGTCCGGCCGGCCTTCTGAATCTCTGCCCCCTTGGTGAGTGGTCCTCGATTCAGCGGGTATCCGGTATGCGGATGGCTACGCCGGGCCGAGCCGCGCGGTTTGCGGCTGTCCGAACTGAGCGCTAACTGGACAGAACCTGCGCGTTGCGGATGGACGCAAAGTAGCGAGCCGAATACATTTTCGGCTTGTCACGCGCACCGGGTCGGTTGTCCGGCGGAGGCTCAGCGGCTTCCCGGCCTAACCCCGGGGTGGGTGCGGGGGTGAGGGGATGCGCCACATGACCGACTGCACCACGGCGAAGCAGGACCCGGCCGTCCACGGGGGAGGACGGGCGTGACCGGGCTGTGGGACGCCGAGCGAGACGCGTACGACGCGGCGCAGGCGCTGGCCGGGCTGGCCGCGCTGCTGGCGCGTACGGCGAACGCGCGCGCCGCGGACGAGGTCCTCGACGAGGACTGCCGGCTTCTGCTGAGCATGGCCCGCAACGGCGAGACGGCGGCCGAACGCGTCGTGGCCTACCTGCGGCAGCAGCGCGGAGCCGGCGACGGGGACCTGGCCGCGGTGCCGTCCCGGCTGGCGCCGTGGCGCGACTGGGTGCCCACCCGGGGCCATCTTTTCGGCGCGACCGCCGCTCCGCGTCACCCGAACGAGGTGCCGCAACCGCGCCGGTGCGACCCGGGCGAGTGACGTCGGGGCACCCGCCTCAGAGCGTCGTGCGCAGGGTCTCCGACGGCGACTCGCCGAACTTCTGCCGATAGGCCGAGGCGAACCGGCCCAGGTGGGCGAAGCCCCAGCGGTGGGCCACCGTGGCGACCGTGATCCGGGCCGGGTCGCCGCGCCGCAGCGCGTCCCGCGCACGGGTCAGGCGGACCTGCTGCAGGTAGGTCATCGGTGCGCTGCCCACGTGCCGGCGGAAGCCTTCCTGCAGCGACCGCACGCTCATCCCGGCGATCATGGCGAGGTCCCCCACCGTGAAGGCGCGCTCCGGCTCGTCGTTGATCGCCTCCACCGCGCGCCGGATCGCGCGCGGCGGCCCCGCGGTGGCCGGCAGGGTCAACTCATCGCGATAGCGGTGCGGCACGCTCAGTAACAGCCCGCTGAGCACGCTGCTGCACAGCTGCTCGGCGATGAGTGGCTGGTAGATCAGGCTGGTCTCGTGCTCCAGCTCCTCGTGGAGCAACCGGATCAGCCGGCTCCAGCTGTGCGCCGGGCCCTCGGTGAGGTCGAAACTCGCCGGCAGGTCGATCGGGCCGTCGACCGGGCGGCCCAGCAGGGTGGCCAGCTCCGACTCCAGGGCCCAGCTCTCGATCCGCACCTCCAGCTCCGCGGAGTTCGCGGTGTGCCGCAGGTGAACCGGGTCGCCGGGGCGGAAGACCAGCGCGGTGGCGGGCGTCGCGGTGACCTCCTGCCCGCCCTGCCGGGAGCTGACCGCACCGGCCGTGGGCAGGGTCACGTGGTAGGCGTCGACCTCGGGCGCGACCAGCGTGGCACAGCCGGCGAAGGCGAGGTGGCCGACGGTCAGGGGTCCGAGTTGGATCACCTCCACCTCCAGTTCGACCCTGTCGCCGTCGGGCGCGCCGAGCGACACCGGATGGTAGAAACGATTCAGAACACCTGCCGCCTGTTCGGCGTCGACGCTGTCGAAGTAGACGGTCCCGGGCGCCGGCGTGGCGCGCGGCAGGGCGTCAACCATGGCGCGTGGCGCTCCATCGCATACGGTGAGTATTCGGTCAAAGTCCGTGGAGAGTCAACGTGGTCGCCACGCAGTGACCGTTCCAGCACATTCCGGCCATATGAACTACTCTGGCGTTCCGCGCCTACGTGGCGTAACTTGCAGACCAGCGGATTGTTGTAGGAACGCGGGTTCCGGTCGGCGTCCCCAGCGAACGCCGCTCGCGCTCGACCCCTGAATTTCGGGCGGCGCACCGTGTCCCGCGGAAGTCGGCGTCGGCTCCGGCTCGACGCCAGGAAGAGGGCAGCTGTGTATCTGCCGATCACGACCCGCCAGCTGGCCGACGGCACCGTCGAGATCGCACCGAGCGGTGAGATCGATCTCGACAACGCTCACGTCATGAGGGACGCCGTCAATGACGTGCTGACCAGCATGACGCCGAGCCGGATCTGCCTGGACCTCCAGCGGGTCATGCTGATCGACAGCATCGGGATCGGCATCCTGGTGGCATGCTTCCACACCGCCGCGGCGAGCGGCGTGAAACTCGTGGTGAGCCACCCCAGCGCCACCGTCTACCGGCAGCTCTGGGTCTCCGGGCTGGTCGGCCTGCTCGGGTGTGCCGAGCCGCCGTCGCCCCGGACCTCGGTGGGCCTGCGCCCGTCCTGAGCCCGGTTTTCACCCGTCTGAGGGGTGCCGGACGACCGATTCCGACCGCCGGCACCCGGTCAGGCGTCAGTGCAGGGCGGCCGCGGCCGCTTCCTCCTGAGCGCGGCGCTCGTCACCGGACAGCGTGGAGAGCGGCTTCTCCTTGATGAACAGGACCGCGATCACCGCGAGGAACGCGATCGGCGCGCCGACCATGAACAGGTCCGCGGTCGCCGTGCCGTAGATGTCCTTCACCACGGTGAGCACCTCGGGCGGCAGGGTCTCCAGGTCGGGCACCTGTCCCGAACCCTCGGAGCCGGCCGCGCCGAACCGCTCGGTGAAGAGCGTGGTGACCCGGCTGGCCAGGACCGCGCCGAGCGCGCTGACCCCGATCGAGCCGCCCATGCTGCGGAAGAAGGTCAGCGCCGAGGTGGTGGCGCCCAGCTCGGTGGCGGGCACGTCGTTCTGCGCGGCGAGGACCAGGTTCTGCATCAGCAGGCCGACGCCGATGCCCAGCACGGCCATGTAGACCGAGAGCACCAGCACGCTGGTGCCGGCGCCGATGGTGCTCAGCAGCAGCATGCCGGCGGTCATCACCACCGAGCCCGCCACCAGGTACGCCTTCCACCGGCCGTGCTTGGTGATCAGGGCGCCGGCGACGGTGGAGGAGACCAGCAGGCCGAAGACCATCGGCAGGCCCATCAGGCCGGCGACGGTCGGCGACTTGCCGAGCGAGATCTGGAAGTACTGGGAGAGGAAGACCGTCCCGCCGAACATCGCGACACCCACCAGCACGCTGGCGACGATCGCCAGGGTGACGGTGCGGTGCCGGAAGATGGTGAGTGGGATGATCGGCTCCTTGGCCCTCGACTCGACCAGCACGGCCAGCGCGAGCAGCACGAGACCACCCGCGACCAGGGCCGCGGTCTGCCAGGAGGCCCAGTCGAAGTGCTCGCCGGCCAGCGTCGACCAGATCAGCAGCGTGCTGACACCCGCGGTGATCAGCAGCGCGCCCAGCCAGTCGATGCTCACCTCGCGCCGGACCACCGGCAGGTGCAGGGTCTTCTGCAGCAGCACGATCGCGATCAGCGAGAACGGCACGCCGATCAGGAAGCACCAGCGCCAGCCCAGCCACGAGGTGTCGACCAGGACACCACCGATCAGCGGCCCGGCGATGGTGCCGACACCGAAGACGGCGCCGAACATGCCCGAGTACCGGCCGAGCTCGCGCGGCGGGATCATCGCGGCCATCACGATCATCGCGAGCGCGGTCATGCCGCCCGCGCCGACGCCCTGGATGACGCGGCTGACCAGCAGCATCTCGACGTTCGGGGTGAGGCCGGCGACCAGCGAGCCGGCCACGAACAGGCCGAGCGAGAGCTGGATCAGCAGCTTCTTGCTCCACAGGTCGGCCATCTTGCCCCAGAGCGGGACGGTCGCCGTCATGGCGAGCAGCTCGGTGGTGACGATCCAGGTGTAGACGGACTGGCTGCCGTTGAGGTCAGCGATGATCCGGGGCAGGGCGTTGGCCACCACGGTGGAGGCCAGGATGCTCACGAACATGCCGAGCATCAGGCCGGAGAGGGCCTGGATCACCTCCCGGTGTGACATCCGGCCGGACGGCGCGGCGTCCGTTGAGGGTGGGGCTTCTGAGGTGGTCATTCGTCGGTTTCCTCGGTCGTGCTGACAGGGGTGGCCAGGCCGGCGGCGACCATGCCGAAGGCCTCGCGGGTGTGGTCGGAGAGGGGCCGTGCGGCGCCGGTGCCGGCCGCCCAGCGCATCACGGCGACGCGCAGGGCGGCGCTGGCGAC
>NZ_JBEZZB010000131.1:9344-30785 GCF_040638955.1 Actinoplanes sp. NPDC024001 | reverse complement strand
CCGACCGCCCGCTGCCGCTGCCGCTGCCGCTGGCCGACCGCCCGCTGCCGCTGGCCGACCGCCCGCCGTCCGGCCGGCGCCCATGAAGTCGGCCCCAGCAGCCGTCTCGACATTCGCCCGCCCGGCGTCGTCTTACCCTCGGGAAGAACTGCCCGTGACCGTGACGCCGATCTTGGGATGCTCCACCGCGGGCACTTGACCGGCGCTCTCCGCCGCTGCCGACGATGAACGCATGGCCCTTCGGCCGCAGTGCCTGCTGACCCGGTGGCAGGCGCCAGGCCCACTCGACTCTCTCGCAGCGTGACCGGCCAAGCCGTAGGTCGCGCATCCCCTGAGGACCGTGATGCCCGTGCGGCCGCAGGCCGGCCGCGTTCGGCCGTAGGCGGCGCATGCCCTGAGGACCGTAATGCCCGTGCGGGCGCCGGCCGGCCGCGCTCGGCCGTAGGTGGTGCGGGTTATGGGCGGGGTGTTGGTTGTGTGGGCGACGGCTGGGTGGGCTGGGCCGTAGGTGGTGCGGGTTATGGGCGGCGTGATGGCTGTGTGGGCGACGATTCGGCGTCTCTGGTATCCGGATTTGTGCAGCGGGCCGCGCGGGTGAGGTTGGTGCGCCGGAAAGCTAAGGGGTTGCGTGCTGGCCCCGATATTGAGGGCCGACTCCCGGCTTGGGAGTCGTCATGTCCGGCACGTGCCTTTCACCCCTCGGAGGCCGATTGTGGATGCTGCCCTTGATGTGGCCTATCAGGTGGTCGAAGCGCTGTTCGGGCCGGGATCCGGTGTGCCCTGGTGGGCCTGGATCGCGCCGCTGGTGATGATCTTCGGAAGGATGGTGATGCCGTCGCTTGCCACAGAGACGGCGGGATCACGTTCCGGAAGTAAAGGCAAGAAGGGCAAGAAGGTGAAGAAGGGCAAAAAGTAGCCTTCCGTCCCACAGCATTGAGCGCCAGCAGCCGGGCTTACACCCCTGCTGCTGGCGCTCAATGCTGCCCGGGTCTGTTGCGGCCCCGCGCCAAGGTGTGGGCAGCAGGGCCGCCGGCGGCGGGTGGGAGGGTCAGCCTCGGGCGTCGAGGGCCTGGCGGTAGAGGCGGCCCGCGCGGTAGGAGGAGCGGACCAGCGGCCCGCTCATCACGCCGGCGAAGCCGATCTGCTCGGCCTCCTCGCGCAGCTCGACGAACTCTTCCGGCTTGACCCAGCGCTCGACCGGGTGGTGGCGCGGGGTCGGCCGCAGGTACTGCGTGATGGTGATCAGCTCGCAGCCGGCCGCGTGCAGGTCGCGGAGGGCGGCCGAGATCTCGGCTCGCTCCTCGCCCATGCCGAGGATCAGGTTGCTCTTGGTGACCAGGCCGGCCGCGCGGGCCTGGGTGATCACGTCGAGGGACCGCTCGTAGCGGAAGCCGGGGCGGATCCGCTTGAAGATGCGCGGGACCGTCTCCACGTTGTGCGCCAGCACCTCGGGCTTCGCGCCGAAAACCTCGGCGAGCTGGGCCGGGTCGGCGTTGAAGTCGGGGATGAGCAGCTCCACGCCGCAGCCGGGCTGCAGCTGGTGGATCTGGCGGACGGTCTCCGCGTAGAGCCAGGCGCCGCCGTCGGGCAGGTCGTCGCGGGCGACGCCGGTGACCGTGGCGTAGCGCAGACCCATGGTGGCGACGGACTCACCGACCCGGCGCGGCTCGTCGGCGTCGAACTCGGCCGGCTTGCCGGTGTCGATCTGGCAGAAGTCGCAGCGCCGGGTGCACTGGTCGCCGCCGATCAGGAAGGTGGCCTCACGATCTTCCCAGCACTCGTAGATGTTGGGACAGCCGGCTTCCTGGCAGACCGTGTGCAGTCCTTCTTTCTGCACCAGGCCGCGCATCTGCGTGTACTCAGGGCCCATCTTCGCCTTGACTTTGATCCACGGCGGCTTCCGCTCGATGGGAGTCTCGGCGTTGCGCGCCTCGATGCGCAGCATGCGGCGGCCCTCGGGAGCAATAGTCACAACCCGAAGATACGCCCGCCGGGAGCCAACCCGGCGCAGGGTGTGAGTGCACTCACCGAGCCCTGCCAAAAATCTTGTGCACAGTGGGGCAGACGTTGTTAAAGTCGCCGCCACGGCATTGATGGGAACGAGTAACGCTCCGATCCGCCGGCCGAGAGAGTCACCTGTCCGCTGTGAGGGTGGCCCGTGCGCCGGAGCGTGAAGACACCCCGGAGCCGGAGCATGACAAGAGGCGCTCTCGCCAGAGGGCGCGAAGGTGCGGTGGTACCGCGAGGATCCCGCTCGCCCGCACCTCCCTGGGGCCGCGTTGCAAACCAGAGGAGGTTCGAGCCATGCAACGCATCCTCTCCACCCAGCTGACCGCGCACGTGCACGAGAAAGTCACGATCGCCGGCTGGATCCACCGCCGCCGCCTGCTCAAGTCGGTGGCCTTCCTGATCGTCCGGGACGCCGAGGGTCTCAGCCAGGTCGTCGTCACCGACCCGCAGACCCGGGAGCAGCTGGAGCAGCTCACCGAGGAGAGCGTCGTCGAGGTGCGCGCCGTGGTCACCGCGAACGAGCAGGCTCCGCACGGTGTGGAACTCACCGAACCTGAGATTCGCGTGGTGAGCGCTGTGGCCGTACCCCTGCCGTTTGAGCTGCATCGACCCGCGCTGAGCGCGGGCCTGCCCGCCCAGCTGGACCATGCCGCTCTCGCTCTGCGGCATCCGCGCCGGGCGGCGAACCTGCGGATTGCTGCCGCCGCCACAAAAGGGTTCCGGGAGGCGCTGGAGGCGCAGCGGTTCGTCGAGATCCAGACGCCGAAGATCGTGGAGTCGGCGACCGAGTCCGGGGCGAACGTCTTTCAGCTGGACTATTTCGGCCGGCCCGGCTATCTGGCGCAGTCGCCGCAGTTCTACAAGCAGCTGATGGTCGGTGTCTTCGAGCGGGTGTTCGAGGTGGGGCCGGTGTTCCGGGCCGAGCCGAGCGACACCGCGCGGCATCTGGCGCAGTACACCTCGCTCGACGCCGAGATGGGTTTCATCGCCGACCACCGGGACGTGATGGCCGCGCTGACCAGGACGCTCGCCGGGATGCTGGGCGAGGTCGAGGCGCGGACCGGGCAGGAGACGCCGGAGGTGCCCGCGGAGATCCCGGCGGTGCATTTCACCGAGGCGCTGCGGATCGCCGGCGCGCCGGCCGACGAGCCGGACCTGGCGCCCGCGCACGAGCGGGCGCTGGGGGAGTGGGCGCGGCGTGAGCACGGGTCGGAGTTCCTCTACGTGACCGGCTATCCGATGCGCAAGCGGCCGTTCTACACCCATCCGGACCCGGCGGACCCGCAGTTCTCGAACGGTTTCGACCTGCTCTTCCGCGGGCTGGAGATCGTCACGGGTGGTCAGCGGCTGCACCGGTACGAGGACTACGTCGCCGTTCTCGACGACCTGGAGCCGTACCGGGGCTATCTCGACGGGTTCAGGTACGGCATGCCCCCGCACGGCGGCTGGGCGATCGGCCTGGAACGCTTCGTGGCCCGCCTGACCGGCGTGGCGAACGTCCGGGAGACCACCGCGTTCCCGCGCGACCTGACCCGCATCGCCCCGTAACTGACGACGCCTTCACACGCGGTGGGGTCGAATCCAGGGATGCTGATCGACCTCGATGCGACCCCGCTGCCCCGGCCGGGCCGCCATCCGCAGCGAAAGCCGTGGAAGGCGGCCCTGGCCCTCTCCCTCGTCCTGCTGCTGGTCGGCTCGTCCGCGGTGCGGGCCGACGGTTACGGGCCGCTGACCACGGTCGCCGGCACGGACCAGCGGGCGTCGTCCTGGCTGCTGACCACCGACCTGCTCGTCAGCGCGCAGGTCGTGGCCGGCAACGTGCAGGTCACGGCCCGCACGCTCGACGGCGGCGGCGTGGCGTGGAGCCGGTGGATCGAGGGGGACGGCGCGGCTCCGGTGCTGGCCGAGCACGGGCCGTACCTGATCGTGACCTTCAGCGGCGTCGTGACGCTGGTGCTGGACCGCGGCACCGGCCGGGTGCGCTGGGAGCCGGAGGGCTATCAGTTCGCGTTTGCGGCCGGTGACCGGATCGCGGTCTGGGAGGACGGCCGGCTGGGGCTGCTGGACCTGGGCGCCCGCCGGATGGTCTGGTGGCAGCCGTTCGCGACGCGGGTGGTCGCCGCCGCCGCGACCGGCCGCTACCTGATCGTCGTCGACGAGGACGGTGTCGCCCACGCCCGGGTGGTGCGGACCGGTGCGCCGGTCAGCGACACCTTCGAGCGGACCGGTGACGCCTTCGTGCGCGTCACCGTCGACGACTCTCGGCTGTACGCGCTGGGCGCCGGCAGCGTGACCGCGTTGCGGCTGCCCGACCTGACCGAGCTGTGGACGGTGCCGCGGGCCGCGCCGTCCCACCTGACCCGGTGCGGCAGCCAGATCTGTGTGGCCACGACCGCCGGCCTGACCGCGATCGACCCGTTCACCGGGGCGGTCCGCTGGTCCGACATCAGGCGGACGGCCTGGACGGACGACGGGCTGGCGACCACGGCGGACGGCCGGGTCGTGATGCTCGATCCGGACACCGGCCGGGAGCTGGCCGAGGTCGGCCGTGGTTTCCCGGCCGGCGACCTGCTGCTGCGCGGGGACGAGGACCGGACCTGGGTGGCCGACTGGCAGAGCGGGGAGATCCGCGGGCTGATCCCGGGCGCCACCCAGGTGGTGTGCGAGCGGGCCGGCGACCACCTGGCCTGCCAGGGCCCGGACGGCAGGGTCCGGGCCTGGCGGATTCCTAGAGGATCACCGCGAGAGTGACGGCGGCGACGATCGCGAACGGGACGATCGTGGTGCAGACCAGGATCGTCCAGGCGATCGGGTGCCCGAAGTTGAGCACCACGCCGCCACCCGGCTTGGGGACGAAGACCCGCTTGTCGCGCGGGTCGCGGTAGAGGGCGGCCATCAGAACAGGGTCGGCAGGTGCCGCTCGACGACCGGGAGCACCTCGCTGACCGGCACCGGCCGGCCGAGCTCGGCGCTGAGCGAGGTCACGCCCGCGTCCCGGATGCCGCACGGCACGAAGCGGTCGAAGTTTGCCAGGTCGCAGTCGCAGTTGAGGGCGAAGCCGTGCAGCGTCACACCCCGCGACACCCGGATGCCGATCTGGGCGATCTTGCGGTCCAGGCCGCCGTCGGTCGCCTTGACCCAGGCGCCGCTGCGGCCCTCGATGCGCTCGGCGGTCACGCCGAACTCGGCGCAGACGTCGATCAGCATCTGCTCGACACGGCGCACGTAGGCCACCACGTCGACCGGGTCGGCCAGCTTGAGGATCGGGTAGCCGACCAGCTGACCCGGGCCGTGCCAGGTGATCTTGCCGCCGCGGTCCACGTCGACGACCGGCGTCCCGTCGAACGGCCGGTCCGCCGGCTCGGTGCGCTTGCCGGCGGTGAAGACGCTCGGGTGCTCCAGCAGCAGGACGGTGTCCGGCTGCGAGCCGTCGGCGACAGCGGAGTGCACGCGCTTCTGCTCCTCCCAGGCCTCGACGTAGTCGACCAGGCCGGGGCGGAGGACGGTCAGCACATCAGTAGTCACAGCGGCAAGCCTACTCACCGGTCGACCGGGTCCACTCCTGGACGGATGCGCCACACCAGCACGTCGTCCACCCGCTCCGGCTCACCGAGCAGCTCGGTGGCGGTGGTCGCGACGGCCTCCCGGAACAGGATCCGGTGGTCCGAGCCGGTGATCTCGTCGGCCAGGAACACCGCTTCGACCCCCCAGTACGCGAAGTCGGCACGGGCCTGCGCCCGGTCGGCGTTGGTGAGCTGGGCGACGTAGCCGTACAGGGCGGCGCGGGTGAACAGCCAGTCGGTGGGCCGCGGTGGGGCGCCGATCCGGCCGATCTGCTTGCGTCCCTCCTCGCCGTCGGTCTGCGGGCCGAGGAAGTAGCCGTCCGGCATGCGGAACGGCGTCTCGCCCCGGGCCATCGTGTAGGCCTGCCAGCGCTGCCCGTCGGCGTGCACGTTCAGCGCGAAGGGGAGTGCGGTGAGCGCGCCTTCCTCCGACACGTACCGCTGCCAGGTGCCGTTCGCGATGAAGGCCGGCTCCGGGGCGCGCTCCTGGTGGCGCACCGGGAGCGGGAAGATCGGCAGCAGGCTGACCACGATGCCGGCGCTCAGCGCCGTCTGCACGGTGACCGAGGTGATCCGCCGGTCCAACAGCTGCTCGGTGATCAGCGCCAGCAGGATGCCGAAGACACCGACCAGGGCCAGCGCGAAGCGCAGCGGCAGCGCCGAGTCGAACAGTGGCAGGTGGGCCAGGGCGGCGTAGGGGAGCATGATGTCCAGCTCCTCGCCCATCCAGTTCAGCCGCGGGCCCCAGGACAGGACCAGGAAGAACAGGCCGACCACGGCGACCGCGCGCAGGGTCGCGCGGCGGCCGGGCTCCGCCCGCCGCCACAGCAGCGCCAGCGAGGCGCCCATCAGGAGGATCAGGGCTACGCCGAAGAAGGACGTCTCCTCGGTACGGTTGGGGCCGAGGTCGGAGCCGAAGCCGAAGAGTGCCGCCAGCGACCGGCTGGGGAACGACAGGTATGCCGCGGTGTCCTCGACGAAGTAACGCTGGTTGAACCCGGTGCCGGTGAACGTCAGCGGCCCGGCGAAGTGCATGTAGAGCGGGTAGGACAGCAGGGTCCCGGCGACCACCGCGGTCACCCCGAGCGCCCGCAGCACGGTGGGCAGCGCCTCGCGGGCCTCCGCCCGGACCGGCCGGGCCAGCGCCCACACGCCGAGGAACACACCGCTGGCCAGGGCGGTGTAGAACAGGCCCTCCGGCGCGATCGAGAAGCCGACCGTGAGCAGCAGGCCGAGCACCAGCCCGTTGCGCAGCCAGCGGCCCGGCTCCCGCAGTTTCAGCACCTGCCACAGCACGACCGGGGCGACCCAGCCGGCGGTCCAGTTCAGGTGGCCGTTGGCGTGCGAGATGAACCCGGGCGCGAACCCGCAGAACAGGCCGGCCAGCCCGGCGGCGGCCGGGTTGCGCACCAGCCAGCGGCGCAGGAACAGGTACCACGCGAAGGCGGACCCGGCCAGGTTCAGGGTGAGGATGGTCACGAAGCTGACCTGCGGCCCGGCCAGATAGGTCAGCGGGGCGAAAAGCACCGTGTACACCGTGATCGCGGTGTTCGCCGCCAGATTGACGCCGAGCGGGGCGTTCATCATCTCGGCGAAGTACGGATCGGCGCCGTGCGACAGGATGTGCACGCCGTAACCCAGCAGCCACTCGAACCACGCCTGGTCCCCGACGTTGTCGGAGAGCACGTGATCGTACGGGTCGCGCCACAGCCCGCTCGTCACGTAGACGGCGAGGGCGAGCGCGATCAGCGCGACGGTCAGATGGGCACGCCACGGACGGGCCCCGAGCGGCGCTGCCGCCGGTTCGGAGGGCGGGTCCGCGGAGGCGGCGGGGGCGGGGGCGGTTACTGACATCAAGCGGCAGGTTAGCAAGTACCTGCCGAGACTCAAGGAGCCATCACGGCTTCCGGCCGCAGCGACGCCGCCAGCGCGGCGTCGATTCCCGGGTACGCCCACGCGAACCCGGCGCCGGAAAGGACCCCCGGAAGCACCCGCTGACTGCGCTGAGTCTCCCCGGCCAGCTCACCGAGCACCAGGTCCAGCGCCGGGCCGGGAATGGTGAACAGCGCCGGCCGGTGCAGCTCACGGGCCAGCGCCTTGGTGAACTGGGCGTTGGTGACCGGCTGTGGTGAGACCACGTTGACCGGGCCGCTGACGTCCTCCCGCTCCAGGAGGAACTCGGCCGCGTTCAGCCAGTCGGCGAGCGCGATCCACGCCATCCACTGCCGGCCGCCGCCGATCCGTGCCCCGGCGCCCAGCTTGAACGGCAGCAGCAGCGGCTTGAGCAGCGAGCCGCCGGCGTCGATCGTGGGCGCCGTGCGCAGCAGCACCACCCGGGTGCCGGCGTCCTCGGCGGGCCGGGCCGCGGCCTCCCACACCCGGCACAGGTCGGCCAGGAACGTGGTGCCGGCCGGCGCCTCCTCGGTGACGGCCTGGTCGCCGGTGTCGCCATACCACCCCGCGCCGGAGGCCTGCAGCAGCGTGCGCGGGCGCTCCTCGCCGGGAAGTTGCTTGATCGCCCGGGCGATGGTGTCGGTGGTGTCGATCCGGCTGGTGCGCAGCACCGTCTTGTAGCGGGCGGTCCACCGGCGATCGCCGATGCCGGCCCCGGCCAGGTTGATCACCGCGTCCGCGCCGGAGAGCAGCGCCGGGTCGAGCCGGCCCTGCGCGGGCTCCCAGGTGGCCTCCTCCGGCCGCTCGGCCGGTCGCCGCACCAGCCGGGTGATCTGGTGACCGCTCTCCCGCAGCCGGTCGGCCAGCCGGGTGCCGAGGAAGCCGGAAGCTCCGGCCATGACGATCCGCATGCCCTGATTCTTTCCCGAGAATTCCTGAGCGCAAAACAAACCGGGGGCACACCTCGCGGTGTGCCCCCGGTCGCTGAAACCGACGAACGGGTCAGAGGCCGAGTTCAGCCTCGAAGTGCCCGCCCTCCAGGCGCTCCTTCAGCGTGCCCAGGAAGCGGGCGGCGTCCGCGCCGTCCACGATCCGGTGGTCGTAGCTGAGGGCCAGGTAGACCATCGAGCGCGGGGCGATGATCTCGCCCAGCTCCGGGTCGTTGACGATCACCGGGCGCTTGACCACCGCGCCGAGGCCGAGGATGCCGACCTGCGGCTGGTTGATGATCGGGGTGTCGAAGAGCGCACCCCGGCTACCGGTGTTGGTCAGCGTGAAGGTGCCGCCGCCCAGCTCGTCCGGACCGATCTTGTTGTTGCGGGTCCGCTCCGCGACGTCCGCGATCCGCTTGGCCAGACCGGCCAGGTTCAGGTCGCCGGCGTCCTTGAGAACCGGGACGACCAGGCCCTTCGGCGCGTCCACCGCGATGCCCAGGTGCTCGGCGCCGTGGTAGGTGACCGTGCCGGCCTCGACGTCGATCGAGGAGTTGACGACCGGGTGCTGCTGCAGCGCCTCGACCGTGGCCAGGGCGAAGAACGGCAGGAAGGTGAGCTTCACGCCGTGCTTGGCCTGGAAGTCGGCCTTCGCCTTGTTCCGCAGGTTGGCGATCTTGGTGACGTCCACCTCGACCACCGTGGTGAGCTGCGCCGAGATCTGCAGCGACTCGACCATGCGCCGGGCGATGGTGGCCCGGATGCGGGTCAGCTTCTCGGTGCGGCCACGCAGCGGGCTCGGCTCGGCCTTGGCCGGGGCCTTCTGCGCCGGCGCGGCGGCCGGAGCGGCGGCGGGCGCCGGGGCAGCCTTCGCAGCGGCGGCCTTCTCGGCGGCGTCGAGCACGTCCTGCTTGCGGATGCGGCCGCCGACGCCGGTGCCGGTCAGCGAGGACAGGTCCACGCCCTTCTCGGCGGCCAGCTTGCGGACCAGCGGGGTCACGTAACCGGCGTCGCCGGCGCCGTTCGCCTTGACCGTCTCGGCGGCCGGAGCGGCCGGCTGCGCCGGTGCCGGCTGCTTGGTCTCCGCCTCGGGCGCCGGGGTCGAGTAGGACTCGCCGGACACGTTCGGCGCGGGCGCCGACTCGATCCGCGGCTGCGGGGCGGGCTGCGCCGGGGCCTCCTGCTTCGGAGCCTCCTGCTTCGGAGCCTCCTGCTTGGGGGCTTCCTGCTTGGGCGCCTCCTGCTTGGGGGCCTCCTGCTGCGCCGGCGCGCTGCCCGCGGCGCCGATGATGGCGAGCTCGGCGCCGACCTCGGCGGTCTCGTCCTCGGGGACCTTGATCTCCAGGACGGTGCCGGCCACCGGCGACGGGATCTCGGTGTCGACCTTGTCGGTGGAGACCTCGAGCAGCGGCTCGTCGACCTCGACCTCCTCGCCGACCTGCTTGAGCCAGCGGGTGACGGTGCCCTCGGTGACGCTCTCGCCGAGCGCCGGCATCTTCACCGCCGTACCCTCGGCGTTCCCGGCGGGGGCCGCGGTCTGCGGCGCCGGGGCCTCCTCCTCGACCGGCTTCTCGGTCGACGGCTCGTTCAGCGCGGCGGGCTCGGGCTCAGGCTCCGTTGCCTGCTCCTCCTGGGCCGGGGCGGGGGCGGCGGAACCGGCGTCCTCCCCCTCACCGGCGATGACGGCCAGCTCGCTGCCGACCTCGGCGGTCTCGTCCTCGCCGACCACGATCCGGGTCAGCACGCCCGCGGCGGGCGACGGGATCTCGGTGTCGACCTTGTCGGTGGAGACCTCGAGCAGCGGCTCGTCGGCCTCGACTCGCTCGCCCTCCTGCTTCAGCCAGCGCGTGACGGTGCCCTCGGTGACGCTCTCACCCAGCCGCGGCATGGTTACCGATACCGGCATTTTTCCCCAAACTCCTTATGAACGGTGGATCGCTGGACTCAGCTGTGCGCGTGCAGGGGCTTGCCCGCGAGCGCGAGGAAGGCCTCGCCCAGCGCCTCGTTCTGCGTCGGGTGGGCGTGTACGAGCTGAGCGACCTCCTCCGGGAAGGCCTCCCAGTTGTAGATCAGCTGGGCTTCGCCGACGAGCTCGCCGACCCGGGCCCCGACCATGTGGAGACCGACGACCGGGCCGTCGTTCACCCGGACCAGCTTGATGAAGCCGGCGGTCTTGAGGATCTGGCTCTTGCCGTTGCCGCCGAGGTTGTAGTTGTACGTCGAGACCTTGTCCGCGCCGTACTTCTCCTTGGCCTTCGCCTCGGTGAAGCCCATCGAGGCGACCTCGGGGTCGGAGTAGGTGACCCGCGGGATGCCGGCCTCGTCGATCACGGCCGGGTTCAGTCCGGCGATCTCCTCGGCGACGAAGATGCCCTGCTGGAAGCCGCGGTGCGCGAGCTGCAGGCCGGGCACGATGTCACCGACGGCGTAGATGTTGCCGACGCCGGTGTGCAGACGCTCGTTGGTGATCACGAAACCGCGGTCGAGCGTGATGCCCTGCTGCTCGTACCCCAGGTTGGCGGTGGTCGGGCCGCGGCCGACCGCGACCAGCAGGACCTCGGCCTCCAGGGTCTCGCCGCCGGCGATGGTGACCCGCACGCCGTTGTCGGTGTGCTCGACCTTCTCGAACGGCTTGCCGACCTTGAAGTTGATCTTCCGCTTGCGGAAGGCGCGCTCGACCTGCTTCGAGATGTCCTCGTCCTCCGCGGCGACCAGCCGGGGGAGGGCCTCGATGATGGTCACGTCGGCGCCGAACGACTTCCACACGCTGGCGAACTCGACGCCGATGACGCCGCCGCCCAGGACGATCGCGGACGACGGGACGCGGTCCATCACCAGGGCGTGCTCACTGGTCAGCACCCGCTTGCCGTCGACCTCCAGGCCGGGCAGCGAGCGCGAGTAGGAGCCGGTGGCCAGGATGACGTTGCGGCCGGTGTAACGCTGGCCGTCCACCTCGACGGTGTCCTGGCTGACGAGCTTGCCCGCGCCGTTCACCACGGTGATGTTCTTGTTGTGCGTCAGCAGACCGGTCAGGCCCTTGTAGAGCCGGCCGACCACGCCGTCCTTGTACGCGTTCACCCCGGCCATGTCGATGCCGACCAGGTCCGCCTTGATGCCGAACTGCTCGCTCTCGCGCGTCTGATCGGCGATCTCGGCCGCGTGCAGCAGCGCCTTGGTCGGGATGCAGCCGCGGTGCAGGCACGTGCCGCCCAGCTCCGCCTTGTCGATCAGGGCCACCGAGAGGTTGAGCTCGGCCGCACGCAGAGCAGCCGCGTAGCCGCCGCTGCCGGCGCCGAGAATGACGATGTCGAAGGTTCCGCCGTTGGGCTGGCTCACGTTGACTCCAGTAGTCGCATCGTTTCGCCATGTGGGTCACACAATGGAAACGGTCACAGTCCCGTCACCGACATCTTGTCACTTCCGGAGCCGGTCAATGCAGCCAGGTGCCCCACGACACGTCGCGTCGTCGTACCCTTGCCGCATCGAACGTGAGGAGCGGCAGTGGCTTGGTTTCGGCGACGCCCCCGGTCGGCCGGGCCCAGTGGACGGCGGGTTGAGCAGGCCGATCTCGAGCATCTTACGCAATTCGTCCGGTCGCGGCGCGGTGTCGAGGGATTCATCGAGCCACAGACGACAGTGACCGAGACCACGCTGTTGCTCGTGGCACACGACGGCGAATGGACCAGGCGACGCATCGAGTCACCTGAGATCGCGCGCCGGTTCGCACACCAGCTGTCGCTGCCCATCTATGACGTGAAACTGATGGGTTACCCACAACGGATGCGCGATTACAACGAACGGCAACGGCGCCGCCCGGCCTGACCTTACTGGACCGGGCCGGGCAGCGCCGGCCGATCAGGCCAGGTCGTCGATCAGCTTGAGGAGCGTCCGCACCGGAACGCCGGTGCCGCCCTTGGTCCAGTAACCGGTGGCCTCACCGGTGTGGTAACTGGGGCCGGCGATGTCGATGTGCGCCCACTCGACCCCCTCGGTGACGAACTCGCGCAGGAAGACCCCGCCCTGCAGCATGTGCCCGGCCCGGTCCAGGCTGGAGTTGGTCTGGCAGATGTCGGCGATCTCCGACTCCATGCCCTTGCGGACGTCGTCCGGCAGCGGCATCGGCCAGGCCGGCTCGCCCACCGCGTCGCCGGCGGCCTGCACCAGCGCGGTGGCCTCGGCCGAACCCATCAGGCCGGCGATCCGCTTGCCCAGCGCGATCACCTGGCCGCCGGTCAGCGTCGACGTCTCGAACAGGTAGTCGGTGCCGTCCGCGCAGGCCCGGGCCATCGCGTCGCCCAGCACCATGCGGCCCTCGGCGTCGGTGTTGAACACCTCGACCCGCTTGCCGTTGAACATGGTGATCACGTCGCCCGGCCGGTACGCCGACCCGGACGGCATGTTCTCGGCGATCGCCAGGTAACCGGAGACCGCGACACCCGGCTTGAGGGCGGCGATCGCGAGCAGCGTGGCAGCGACCGCGGCCGCGCCGGCCATGTCGGACTTCATCTCCCACATGCCCGCGGCCGGCTTGATGCTGACGCCGCCGGTGTCGAAGGTGATGCCCTTGCCGACCAGCGCCACCCGCTTCGGCTCGGAGACCCCCTCCGGCGTGTAGGTCAGCTTGACCAGCCGCGGCGGCGCCTCGGAGCCCTGGCCGACGGCCACGATGCCGCCGTAACCGCCCGCCTTCAGCTGCTCGAAGTCGAGCACCTCGACACCCAGGCCGGCCTCGGTGGCGGCCTCGGCGACCAACTCGGCGAAACCGGCCGGGCGCAGCTCGTTGGGCGGCATGTTGACCCAGTCCCGGGTCAGCCGGACCGAGCGGGAGACGACGCCGGCGCGGTGCAGCTCGGCGGCGAGGGCCGAGTCGGCGGCGTCCGGGACGTGCAGCTGCAGGACGCTCACCGGGTCACGGCGGCCCTTCTGCGGCTTCGACTTGTAACCGGCGAAGCGGTAGGAGCCGAGCAGCGCCCCCTCCAGCACGGCACGCAGCACTGGCGGCGCGTCCGAGTCGTCCGGCAGGGGCAGGGCCAGCGCGACGGTGGCGCTGCCGGCCAGCGCGCGTACCGCGGCGCCGGCGCCCCGGCGCAGCGTCTCCAGCTCCGGCGCCGCGCCGGTCGGCTCGTTGCCGAGACCCACCGCGACCAGCAGCGGAGCGGAGATCGTGCCGAGCGTGGCGAGCTTGGTCACCTCGCCCGGCGCGCCGCTAGCGCCGAGCAGGGCCAGCGTCTCCGTCAGCTTGCCGTCGAACGCCGCGGCGATGCTCTCGGCACCGGCGGCCGGCAGCAGGGCGCCGTCCTCCTCGGGCTGGCTGTGCAGGCCGATGACGATGGCATCGACCGCCGATTCGGCCGGGTCGGTGTCGACCAGGCTGAGGCTGGGCTGGGTCACTCGGGCACTCCGACGTCTGGGCCGGGCCGTCACCGGTTGGGTGCGATCCCGGCTGTTGGGAAGAGGTGTTGTCCCCGCGACTCTAACCAGCCCCAAGGTCACCGGTAAGTTGAGTCTCATGTCTGCCGAACTTCTCCGGTCGCCCCTGCATGATCGCCACGTCGCGCTGGGCGCGAAGTTCGCCGCCTTCGGCGGCTGGGAGATGCCTTTGGAGTACGCGGGCGGCGGTGTCCTGCGCGAACACGCCGCGGTACGGGAAGCGGCCGGCGTCTTCGACGTGTCGCACCTGGGCAAGGCGACCGTCCGGGGCCCCGGCGCGGCCGCCTTCGTGAACTCCTGCCTCACCAACGACCTGGGCCGGATCGCTCCCGGCAAGGCGCAGTACACACTCTGCTGCGACTCGTCCGGCGGCGTCGTGGACGACCTGATCGCCTACCTGCACGCCGACGACCACGTCTTCCTCATCCCGAACGCCGCCAACACGGCCGAGGTGGTCCGCCGCCTGACCGAGGCCGCCCCCGCCGGCGTCACGGTGACCGACGAGCACCGCTCCTACGCCGTCCTGGCCGTCCAGGGCCCGCAGTCGGCCCCGTTGCTGGGCAAGCTCGGCCTGCCCACCGGCCACGGCTACATGTCGTTCGACACCGCTGCTTTCGGCGGGGCCGAG
This sequence comes from Actinoplanes sp. NPDC024001, assembly GCF_040638955.1. NCBI lineage: Bacteria > Bacillati > Actinomycetota > Actinomycetes > Micromonosporales > Micromonosporaceae > Actinoplanes > Actinoplanes sp. NPDC024001. Next base: position 16,329 of record NZ_JBEZZB010000131.1, on the reverse strand, counting down.
CTGATCGTCTGCCGGACCGGCTACACCGGTGAGCACGGCTACGAACTGGTCATCGGCTGGGACGACGCGCCCGCCGTCTGGGACGCGATCATCGAGGCCGGGGTGCGGCCGTGCGGGCTCGGCGCCCGCGACACGCTGCGCACCGAGATGGGCTACCCGCTGCACGGCCAGGACCTGTCCCTGGAGATCAGCCCGGTGCAGGCCCGCTCCGGCTGGGCGGTGGGCTGGGACAAGCCGGCCTTCTGGGGCCGCGACGCGTTGCTCGCCGAGAAGGCCGCCGGTCCCCGGCGGCAGCTGCGCGGCCTGGAGCTGACCGGTCGCGGCATTCCCCGCGGTCACATGCAGGTGTACGCGGGGGAGACGCTCGTCGGCGAAACCACGAGCGGCACCTTCTCGCCGACGAAGAAGGTCGGCATCGCGCTGGCGCTGCTGGACACGGCAGCCGGCCTCGCCGACGGCGACCTGGTCCAGGTCGACATCCGGGGCCGCCGCATCGAGGCGCGCGTAACCAAGCCGCCGTTCGTAACTCCGTCCGTCCGCTGAGGCCGCCGGCCCGGAGTCCTCGGCTCCGGGCCCTCGCCTCCGGCGCTCGCCGCTCAGCCGAGCGTCACCACGACCAAGACGACCGTGGTCGCGGTTTCCACGGCCGCGCCCAGCACGTCCCCCGTCACGCCGCCGAACCGTCGTACCGTGTGGCGCACCAGAAGGACCACCGCGAAGAGTGCGATGAGCACCGCGGCCGGCCCCTGCCAGGGACGGCCCGGCACCGCGGCTGCCGCCAGACCCGCGACGGCGGCCGCGGCCACCAGCAGAGCCGCGAGCGGCACGGTTGACGCGACCATGGCGCCCAGCCCGTCGGGGCGGGCCGCCGGCACGCCGCGGCGGCAGGCCACCGTGAGGGCCAGCCGCCCGGTCGCCCAGGCGGCCACGATCGCCCACGGGCCGGCCTCGGTGACGGCCGCCGCCTGAATCAGGAACGTCACCGCGAGCGCCGCAACCCCGAACGGGCCGATGTCCGGCTTTTTCATGATTTCCAGGGCGGCGGCGCCGCTTCGGTACGACCCCAGCGCGTCCACCGTGTCCGCCAGCCCGTCGAGGTGCAGCCCCCGGGTCAGCAACGCGCCTGCCCCGACGGTGACCCCGGCCGCGACCAGCGCGGGTGATCCGGCGGCGCGCAGCCCCTCGTGCAGGCCCGCCAGGGCCAGGCCGAGCAGCGCCCCCACGGCCGGGGCCACCGTCATCGCGACGGCGGCGGCCGACCGGTCGACCCGCCCGGCCCGCAGCGGCAGCACGGTCAACGTGGTGACCGCCAGCCGCAGCCCGTCAAGCACTCGTGCCGTCATCCTCGGCGCTGTCCTCGGCGCTGTCCTCGGCGCTGTCCTCGGCGCTGTCCTCGGCGCTGTTCTCGGCGCTGTTCTCGGCGTTGTCCCCGGCCAGGCCCGCGTCACCGTGCTCGGCCAGCAGCGCCGGGTGCACCGGCAGGGCCGAAGCCAGGCCCACCACGGTCCGGAGCACCGGCAGCACGGTCAGCGCGTTCGCACCCTCGCCCAGGTCCAGTCCGAGCTGCAGGACCGGGGTCAGGCCGAGCACGTCGGCGCCCTGCTTGACCAGCGCGAGCGTGCCGGCCTCCGGCAGCAGGCACCAGTGCCGGGTCTGCGCGGCCAGATCCCGCGCGACCAGGCCGGCCGCGATGCCGAACGGGCCGTCCAACAGCACCGGAAGGCGGCGCGCGGCGGCGCCGAGCAGCACACCGGTGGCGGCGGCCAGGTCCGGGCCGCCGAGTTCGCGCAGGATGTCGGTGGCGCCGCGCGGCTCCTGGCGGATGCGGTGCAGCGCGTCGCGGATCGTCGCGCAGCGCACCATCCAGGCGTGGTCGTCGAAACGGCCGCCGGGCAGCAGGACCCGGGGCAGCATGGCGACCGGTTCGGCGCCGGTGGTGGCGGCGAGCACGGCCGTGGCGACCGCTTCCAGGCCGGTACCGAGGCCGGTGAGCAGCACCGCGTCCCGGCCCGCGTCGGCGGCGGCGTCGGCGAGCTGCCAGCCCTGCCGCAGCGCCGCCTCGACGGTCGTCTCGTCGGTGACCGGACCGTCCTCCATGGCACCCGCGTCGGCGGTCCGCAGCACCGCGATGTCCGCACCCGCCTGCCCGGCGAGCCGCCCGAGCAGGCCGGTGCCCGCCTCGGCCTCGGCGATCCGGCGCTCCACGTCGAACGGATCCGCCCCGGCCGCGGCGCCACCGGCGTGGCGGCCACCGATCAGCAGCACCCGCACCGACGACCAGGGCCGCGGCACGGCCGTCTCCTGGGTGGCGGCGGCGAACTCGACGGCCTCGGCGAGCGTCCCGAGGCCGGCGCCCGGCAGATCGATGTCGGTCAGGCGGTCTCGCGCGTCGGGGCCGGCGTCGCTGCTCGGCATCGGCAGGTCCATGCCGGGCTTGATCTCGGTGAGACCCGAGGCGACCAGCGGGAGGGTCATGGTGCGCTCGGTGAGCACATCCCGGACCGGCGTCTCAGCGGGCGCGGCGGGTGCCGCGATGGTCGGCTCGGTCACGGTGGCCGGCTCGGTCACGGTGGCCGGCTCGGTCGCCGTGGGCGCCGCGATCGCCGGCTCCGGAGTGAGCACGGGCGGCGGCGGGGGAGCGGACACCGCGGGCGGCGCGGGCGTGGCGACCGAGGGCGGCGCGGAGGAGAGCACCGCCGGCTCGGCGGGTGCTGCCACCGCCTGCGCCTTGCGTTCGGCCAGCGTCTCCCGCTTCAGCCACGTCGGCTGCCCGGCCACCACCAGGGCCACCCCGTCGCAGGCCTCGGCGAGCGCCTGGTTCGTGGTGCCCAGCGCATCCGCGAACGCCCGCCCGACCGGTGTCACCGGCACCAGCGAAAGCCCCACCTCCGGGCTGACCAGCACCAGCCGGGCCGCACAGGCCCGGACCGCCGCGGCCAGCGCCGTCACGTCGGCCTCGTCGTCATTGGGTTGCCGAGCCGGGTCCAGCACCGACGCCACCCAGCCACCGAGGTCGTCGACGAGCAGGGTCTCGTCCGGCTTCGCCTCGGTGAGCAGCGTGGCCAGCCGAGCCGGGTCGCCACCGGTCTCCTCGGTGGACCACGATTGCGGGCGGCGCCGCTGGTGCGCCTCGATCCGCGCGAGCCATTCGGGATCGTCCTCGCCGCCGACCGCGGTGGCCACATAGCGCACCGAGGGCGCGTCAGCCACCAGGGATTCGGCGAACGCGGATTTGCCGGAGCGGATTCCGCCGAGCACCAGGACCGTGTTCCACCGATCTTCGGACATGCCCCGTACCTTAGAGCCGGGTCGCACACTCCGACGCCGTAGGGTGGAAGCCCACCGACGGACGACATGAGGGGGCGGCTCAATGCCGTGGAGTTGGCGGTACGAGGACGTCGACGGGAAACCGGTCGACGGGCCGGCCGAGACGTTCAGCAGCCAGGCGGACGCGGAGTCCTGGATCGGGCAGGAGTGGCGGCAGTTGCAGGCCGCCGGGGTGAACACGGTCGTGCTGGTCGAGGACGACCGGGTGGACTACCAGATGAGCCTGCAGCCGGCGGAATGACGTGACCTACGAACCGGTCTACACGCGGACACCGCGCAATGCCTTCGTGCCGAGCCCGGTCTTCGTCGGCATCGTCGCGGTGTTCGTGGTGAGCGGGGTCATGACGTGGACCCGCTTCGGCAACGTCAAGCTCGACGTCTTCCTGTTCGTCATCTCGGGCTGGATCGTCTCGCTCTGCCTGCACGAGTACGCACATGCGCTCACCGGCTACTTCTCCGGTGACCTGACCGTGGCCGACCGCGGCTACCTGCGCCTCAACCCGCTCAAGTACACCCATCCGCTGCTCTCGATCGTGCTGCCGGTGGTCGTGGTGATCCTCGGCGGGATCGGCCTGCCCGGCGGTGCGGTCTGGGTTGATCACCGCTACATCCGCAGCCGGATCAAGGATTCGCTGATCAGTGCGGTCGGCCCGCTGACCAACGTGGTGCTGGCGATCCTGGTGGCGGTGCCGTTCCTGGCCGGGATGGCGCCCGAGCTGACCGAGTCCGTCACCGGGCGGTACACGTTGAGCAGCGCCGAGCACATCGAGTTCTGGGCGGCCCTGGCCCTGCTCGCGTTCCTGCAGGTGACCGCGAGTGTGCTCAACGCGCTGCCGGTGCCGGGTCTGGACGGCGGCGGCATCATCTCGCCGTTCTTCAGCCCCGCCTACCAGCGCGCCTGGAACGTGGCCGCGCCGTTCGGCTTCCTCGTGCTGTTCCTGCTGCTCTGGCAGACACAGGTCGGCGACTACTTCTACCGGTTCGTCAACGCGCTGGCCGAATTCCTCAACGTGCCGCCGTGGCTCTACGCGTACGGATTCGAATTGATGCGTTTCTGGAGCAACTGAGAGTGAGGGGCCCTGCCGGGCCCCTCACCTGCTAGGGCCGCTGGGCCGGGCTGGTGGTCAGCGCCGGGTCCCGGGTGACGACCGGGTCGACGATCTCGTCGATCTTCTTCAGCAGTCCGTCGTCCAGCTTCACGCCGGACGCCTTGACGTTGTCGTGGACCTGCTCCGGCCGGGACGCCCCGATGATCGCCGCGGAGACGTTCGGGTTCTGCAGCACCCACGCCACCGCCAGCTGCGCCATCGTCAGGCCGGCCTCGTCGGCGAGCGGCTTCAGACGGGCCACGGCGTTCAGGACGTCGTCCTCCAGCCAGCGGGCGATGAAGCCGGCCCCGGACTTCTCGTCGGTGGCCCGCGACCCGGCCGGCGGCTGCTCACCCGCCTTGTACTTGCCGGTCAGCACCCCCTGCGCCAGCGGTGACCAGACGATCTGGCCCAGGCCCAGCTCGACCGAGGCGGGCACCACCTCGGCCTCGATGACCCGCCACAGCATCGAGTACTGCGGCTGGTTCGACACCAGGCGGATCTTCAGCTCGTCGGCGAGCGGTTTGGCCGCCCGGATCTGCTCGGCGGACCACTCGGAGACGCCGATGTAGTGCGCCTTGCCGCGGTGCACCACGTCGGCGAAGGCCTCCATGGTCTCCTCGAGCGGCGTGTGGTGGTCGAACCGGTGTGCCTGGTAGAGGTCGACGTAGTCGGTGCCGAGCCGGCGCAGCGAGCCGTCGATCGACTCCATGATGTGTTTGCGGGACAGGCCGCTGTCGTTCGGGCCCGGGCCGGTCCGCCAGAAGACCTTGGTGAAGATCTCCAGGCCTTCCCGGCGCTCGCCGTGCAGCGCCCGGCCCAGCACCTCCTCCGCGCGGGTGCCGGCGTAGACGTCGGCGGTGTCGAATGTGGTGATGCCGGCGTCGAGGGCCGCACGCACGCAGGCGACGGCGGCGTCCTCCTCGACCTGGGATCCGTGGGTGATCCAGTTGCCGTAGGCGATCTCACTGACCAGCAGGCCGGAACGGCCGAGATGACGGTGCTCCATGCCTCGACCCTATCCGGGCCTACAGGACCGGGCGCGCCTCCGGGACCAGCCGCTCGGCCTCGGCCGCCGCCTCCGCCGCCTCCCGGTGGATCACCTCGACCAGCGGCCCGCCCTGCCGGTCCAGCGCGCCCCAGGCGCCGGTTTCGTCACTGATTAGGAACGCCGACGGGTGGATCACCACGGCGGCGTGCGCCGGCGCAACCAGCTGCCGTCCGGTCCGGTCCAGCACCCCGAACCGGCCGTTCTCCTCGATCACCGCCAGACCTTCGTCGGTGAAGCCCTCCACCGGGCCGCCGGCGTGGAGCACGGTGGCGAACCGCTGGTAGCGCCGCGGCACCGCGATCCGGCCGCGCCGGTCGATCGCACCCCAGACACCGTGGGCGCGGGTCAGCGCCATCCCGTGCCGGAACGGCAGCGCCTCCTCGAAACCGCCGGGCACGACCGTCCGGTTCTCCCGGTCGATTGCGAACCAGCCGCCGCCCTGCCGCCGCACCCAGGCCAGCCCTTCGGCGAAACGCCCGGCATCCAGATAGCCGGCGTCGGCCCCGATGAGCAGCTCACCGGCCTGGTTGATCAGCTCCCACGCCGCCGAATCCGGGCGGCGCACCCAGGCCACGCCCTCGGCGAACGGTTGCGCCTGCGCGTACCGGGGGTCGACCGTGGCCGCATAGCCCCACAGCCCCGTGCCCTCGTCCTGCAGCGGCATCGGCGCGGCCGGCAGGCCGAGCACCTCGTCCCGGCTGCGCGGGTAGGGCCCCCAGCCACCGTCGCCGGTGCGCCGGGTGATCTCGTCGAGCGCCAGCTCGACACGCTGCACCAGCTCCGGGTCCGCACCCTGGCGGATGTTCAGCGCGGTCTCGAAGTGGTTCACCGCCTCCAGATAGCGCCCCTGCTCGAACGCCGACCGCCCGGCCAGCTCCCGGATCTCCGCGCGCACCCGCGCCGGCAGCTCCGGCGAGTCGGCCAGCTCGTAACGACGGTCCGCCTCCGCGAACTCACCGCGCCACTGCAGCACGTGCGCCAGCCGCGCCTGAGCGATCGAAATCGGACGCAGCTCGCCGCTCGCTTCCGCGTGACGCAGAGCGTCCCGGCCGTCGGCGAGCGCGTCGTCCAGCTCACCCAGGACCCGCGAGACCACCGCACGCAGGCTCAGCAGCCCGGCGCGCACGTTGTCCCGCTCGGCGTATTCCAGCCGGTCGGTCAGCCGGTCGAGCAAACCCCACAGCCGGTCCGGCTCGCCGGCCTGCTCACGCAGGCTCTGAGGATCAAAGACCCAGGGGTACGACGCCAGAACCCGTTCCGGGTCCGCTTTCCGCCGCTGCCCAGCGCTCGCTTCCCGCTCCCGCCGGCCATCCACGGGTGCGGCGCCCAGCCCAGCCCCCTGCGCCCTGGCCGTTTCCGGCCCTGCCATCTGCGTCCCGGCCGTTTCCGGCTCGGGCGTTTGCGGCTCTGCCATCTGCGTTCCGGCCGTTTCCGGCTCGGGCGTTTGCGGCTCTGCCATCTGCGTTCCGGCCGTTTCCGGCTCGGGCGTTTGCGGCTCTGCCATCTGCGTTCCGGCCGT
>NZ_JBEZZB010000131.1:8361-9247 GCF_040638955.1 Actinoplanes sp. NPDC024001 | reverse complement strand
CGCTCCTGGCTCAGCCACCCGGGATGCGGGCGCTTCCGGCACTGTCACCTGCGGCCCGGGCGCTTCCGGCTCGTCCATCGTGTTTGCCGCAGCGCTGTGCGCGGTGCTCTGCGCGTCAACAGCCCCTGCTGCCGGGACGAGCACGGGCGTGGCGGCGACAGCCGCAACCTCTGCGTCGGTCTGCGGCTCGAACGAAGCCTCGGCGATCTCCGGGCTTCCCGGAGCGGCCCAGGTCTCCCGGTCTGCCTGGACACCGCTCGGGGCGCTGATCTCCTCCGCGATCGCGCCGCTTGCGGCGGTGCTGTCGTCGGCCGAGATCGTCAGCGCGGGCTCGGCCGCGTCGTTGTGGACGTCGGCGACCTCAACGGCCTCCTGCTCCACCCACGATTCGGAGGCGGCCGGCTCAGCGACTTCCTCGCTGCCGTCGCCGGATCGCTGCTCGGCCGGCTGGTCGGTCTCCCAGCGCTCCTGATCCGGGGCGCCAAGGCCGGTGTCTACCTCGCTGGGCTGCTGGTCTGCCCAGCCTTCACCCGCTGTCGGCTCCGCCGCTTCCCAGGCTTCGTAGCCGGGCGCGGACGCCGCCTGTCCAGCGTCCGCGGCGACCGCGAACTCCGAGCCCGCCTTAGCTGCCTCGCCGTCCACCTCGCCCGCGACGATCCCCGAGTAGTCCGCGTCCGCGACATCTTCCGCGTCGTCGGCCTCGACCGTGACGGTCTCCGCGTTGTCCGACTCGACCACTTCGGCCTCAACGACGTCCGTCTCAACCGAGGCGGTCGCTGGGCCGTCTGTCTCGACCACTTCGGCCTCAACGACGTCCGTCTCAACCGAGGCGGTCGCTGGGCCGTCTGTCTCGACCACTTCGGCCTCAACGACGTCCGTCTCAACC
>NZ_JBEZZB010000131.1:0-8265 GCF_040638955.1 Actinoplanes sp. NPDC024001 | reverse complement strand
AACCGAGGCGGTCGCTGGGCCGTCTGTCTCGACGACTACGGCGTCAACGATGTCCGCATCGCCCGCGGAGGTCGTCGCGTGATCTGTCTCGACGACGACGCCTTCGACGATCTCCGCCTCGACCGTGGCGGTCGCTGCTTGGCCCGCCTTGATCGTGGCGGTCTCTGCGGGATGCGTCTCGACCGCTACGGCCTCAACGGCGTCCGGCTCGACCGTGGCGGTCTCCGCGTGGTGAGTCTCCACCGCTACGGCCTCAACGATGTCCGGATCGGCCGTGACACTTCCGGCGTTGTTCGCCTCGACCGCTACGGCTTCGGCAGTGTCCGTTTCAACCGTGAGGACCTCGGTGGCATCCACCTCAGCCGCGCGAGCTTCCGTGAGGTCCGTCGTGGCAGCGAATGGCTCGGCAGCATCGGCCGCGATCGCCGAAGCCTCCGCGGATTCCGCAGCGATCGAAGCGTCGGTGGCTTCCGCATCCTGGTGATCCGCAGGCGTCGCCTCCTGCGCGGGCTCGACCCGTTCGGTGCCTTCGATTTCCGGGACAGCGAGCGTCGCAACCTCGTCGGCCGAAGTGATGTCCGCATCCGAGGTGAGCGAATCCTGGGATACCGGGGTCTCTTCGGCGGCCTGGATCTCGATAGCGGGTTCGGCCTCGGCCTCTTGATCGACCTGGGCCTCGATGTGAGTCTCGGCCCGGGGCTCGGCCTGGGCCTCGATCTCTTGATCGACCTCAGGCTGGGCCTGGACCTCCGCCGCGTTCTCCGCGTCGAACTCGGCCTCTTGGTCGGCCTTGACCTCGACCTGGGCCTCGATCTCTTGATCGATCTCGGCCTGGGCCAGAACCTCCGCCGCGGCCCCCGCGTCGACCTCGACCTCCGCGTCGACCTCGGCGTCTTGGTCGGCCCCGACCTCGACGTCGGCCACCGCATTTTGGGCAGCCTCGGCTACGGGCCCGGCCTCCTGGTCAGTCTCGGGCTCCTGATCGGCGTCGTCCGATTCGATGGCGGGAGCGAACCAGCCCTGCGGGTGGACCGGAGCCACCTCGGCTTCCGGTGCCGGTTCGGCTTCCGCGACCGGGGTGGTCGCGCCCAGGCCGCTCATGGACAGCAGCCAGCCCAAACCGTGCGGTTCATCGGCCGCGGGAGTGCCCTCGGTCTCTACCCCGGCGGCAGGTTGCGACATTTCCGGCGTCGTTGTCCCGGTTGCCGCGTCCGCGACGAGCGGAGTACCACTCGGCGGTGTAACCGCGTCTTCCGCAAAGGCCGATCCACCAGCGTGTTCCGCAAAGGCCGATCCACCAGGATGTTCTGCGAAGGCCGATCCGCCAGGGGGTTCTGCGAAGGCCGATCCGCCGGTGGGCGTGACGGTCTCGTCGGCATAGACCGGTCCGCTGGACGCCGGACCTGCCTGGTCGGCGTAGGCCGGGCCTGCCGGCGAGGCGACCGCCTCGCCACGGAAGCCCTCACCGGCGGCCGGAATGCCCGGTTCGGCCATGCCGTGCGGCGCACCGGTCACCGGAGCGACATCACTGAACGGTGGCGCAGTGACCGGCTCGCTCACCGACGCGTAACCGGTGTGCCCAGCAAAGCCGACGTCACCCGCATCAGACTGCGCTGCGGCCGGCTCGTGCCATCCGTGCCGTGCCGGGGCATCGTGGCCTGGCTCCGCGACGTACTCGGACGCGTGCATACCCACCCGGCGCGGATCGATCGCCTGGGTGCGCTCGCCCGGGTGGTGGGCGGCTTCGTGCCCGATCCGGCGCGGATCGAGCGGGCGAGTCTGGTCCTCCGGAATGCGTGCCGTGTCCGGCTGCGCCGGGTGCGCCGGCCCATGAACGGCAGCGTGGCCCGATCGCCGCGGGTCGAGGGGCCGGGTCGGCTCCCCGGACTGCGGCAGTTCCCCGGAGACGAACTCACCGAAGTTCGACCCACCGACCGCCGGCCCGGAGACCGACGCTGCGCCGGCAGGACCGGACACCGGCGAGATCTCCGCATGCTCGTCGAACGTCCCCAAGCCGCCACCCGAGACAGGCGCGTGGCCGGAAATCGTTGCTTCACCGGAAACGGACGCGTAGCCAGAGGCCGGCGCTCCGCCCGGAACGGGCGCGTGACCCGAGGTGGGTGCGCTGCCTGAGACGGGCGCGTGACCCGAGGTGGGTGCGCTGCCTGAGACGGGCGCGTGACCCGAGGTGGGTGCGCTGCCTGAGACGGGCGCGTGACCCGAGGTGGGTGCGCTGCCTGAGACGGGCGCGTGACCCGAGGAGGGCGCACTGCCGGGAACGGGCGCGTGGCCCGAGACGTGCGCGCTGCCGGAGACCGGCGCATGGCCGGAGACCGGAACGGCCGAGCCGGCCTCGGCCTGGGACACCGGGCCGCTCGGCCCGGACACGGGCGCGACAGGACCGGAGGCCGGGGTAGCCGTGCCGGGGTAAGCCGGCGCGCCACCAGCACCGACCTGCCCGGGAACCGGGTAGCCGGTAGGCGGAGTGACCCGTGTGGGCTGCGGCGCCGGGCGCGCGGCGGCCGGGCTGTTCCGCTCCTGCGGAACCGGGCGCAGGTTGAACGGCCCTTCCTGCCCATGACCACCCGATCGGCGTTCGTCGGTGTAGGCAGGGAAGGCGTCCGGAGGCGCAGGCCGGGCACTGCCGTAAGCGGGCCCAGCGGGCGAAGTCGGCCCCGGCATTGGGCGGCCATCCGGCCCCTGCCGAGGAATGTGCTGTTCAGGAGCCTGCCGGCGACCCTGATAGCCCGGGTCCTGATCAATCCGCGGCCGCCCAGGCACGGACCCGACGGCCGCACCCGGCGCCGGCGGACGCGGGAACCGCCCGTCCGGATACGACGGCGCCCCCGGCCCACCCGCATGCTGCGGCGGCCGAGGCCCACCCTGCTGCGGCGAAAAAGCCCCGCGATGCTGGGGGACAGGCCCGCCATGCTGAGGCCCACCATGTTGCGGGGCGGACCCGCCCTGCTGTGCAGAAACGGACCCACCGCGCTGTGAAGCAGGCCCACCGTGCTGCGAAGGAATGGGTCCGCCGTGCTGCGAGCCAGGCCCGCCGTGCTGCGACCCAGGTCCGCCGTGCTGCGAGCCAGGCCCGCCATGCTGCTGCGGCACCGGCCCGCCATGCTGCTGCGATCCAGGTCCACCGTGCTGCGACCCAGGCCCGCCGTGCTGCGAGCCAGGCCCGCCGTGCTGCGGCCCAGGCCCGCCATGCTGCGGCCCAGGCCCGCCATGCTGCGCCGGCCGAGGACCACCCGGCGGGTACGGCCCGGCCGGCGGCACCGGCCCACCAGCCCCCGCCTGATGCGAAGCCGGCGAAACCGGCCGCGGCCCATACCCCTGCTGCTGCTGCGGCCCCCGCCCCCACTCAGACCCACGCCCCGGCGACACCGGCGCCACGGGCGTGGCCCGCCCCGAAGCCCCATAGACCGGCCCCGACCCGCGCCGTTGCTCCGGCGCCGGCTGGCGGTCGTCGACGTGGTCGTGCATCCGGACCGGCCGGTTCCAGGACGGCTCGTCGCGCGGCTCTTCCGGCCAGGTCGGCGGTGGCACCGGCGCACCGCTCACCGACGCGCGTCCCCGCCCGCGACCGTCGCCGCCGCTGACCGGCGCGGATCCGCTCACCGGCGCGGCGCTGATCGGCGCTGCGCTGACGGGCGCCGCACTGACCGGCGCGGCGCTGCCGTTGGACGCCTCGTAGACCGGCGTGTGCACAGCCTTACGGCGTCCCTGGTCACCGGGGTATCGCTGACCCGGCAGCGGCTCCCACTCCCAGGTGATCTCGTACACCCAGGCGGGTTCGTCATCCCAGCTGTCCGCACCCGGCCGGGAGCTCCAACCGTTCATCGGGCACCCAGCGGGCTGCCCGGCGATTGGCAACGCTCCGTCACGGCGAACTCCACCTTGTCAAAAATCGTGCCGCGTCCGGCCGGGGACCCGGGTAGAGTCGCCCGGCTCCGTCGCGAGGGTTTCGAGAGGAGATTAACGGCGTGGACCGGATCGACGCCAGGGTGCTGACGATCTCTCGAAACGGTCCGTTCCGCGGCTCGGCTACAACTTTCGGTGCGCTGATCGGGTCGGGTTTCCGGCGGTACGCGACCTACCGGCAAGCCACCATAGCCGGAACGTTCACCAACACGGTCTTCGGCTTCCTCCGCTGTTACGTGCTGCTCGCGGTGGCTGCGGGCGCGGCCGGGCACACACCGGCGGGTTACGACGCCGAACAGCTGGCGACGTACGTCTGGGTGGGCCAGGGTCTACTCAGCGTGATTGGCATCTGGGGCTGGACCGAGCTGGCCGACCGGATCCGGACCGGTGACATCGCGGCCGACCTGTTACGTCCGGTCTCCCCGGTGACCAGTTATCTCGCCGCTGACCTGGGCCGGGCGCTGCACGCGATGCTGACCAGGTTCGGCCCGCCGGTGCTGGTCGGGGCGATCTTCTTCCCGTTGCACACGCCCACCCGGTGGCAGACCGTTCCGCTTTTCACACTTTCCGTCCTGTTCGCCGTGATGATCTGTTTCGGCTGTCGGTATGTCGTCAACGCCGCGGCGTACTGGCTGCAGGACGCCCGCGGCCCGATCATGGTGTGGACGTTGGGCTCGGGCGTGCTCGGCGGCCTCTACTTCCCGCTGCGGCTGCTGCCCGCAGAGATCACCGTGGCGCTCACGGTGTTCACGCCGCTGCCGAGCCTGCTGCAGACCCCCCTGGATGTGATCTCCGAGCGGGACGGTCCGGCGTTGCAAGCCGGACTGGTCGGTCTGCAGGCGGTCTGGGTGGTGCTGATGCTGGCGCTCGCCGCGTTCGTGCAGCGCCGGGCCGAGCGGCGCCTGGTGGTGCAGGGTGGGTGAGCTGCGGGCGTACGCGAAACTGGCCGGCGCCCAGTTCCGGTCGGTGACGTCCTACCGCACGTCGTTCCTGGTCGAGGTGTTCGCCAACATGGGCGCCACGGTCTTCGACGTGATCACCGTGTTCGTGCTGTTCCGGGCCACCCCCGAGGTCGGTGGGTTCAACCTGCAGCAGGCGGTGCTGGTGGTCGGTCTGAGCTCCTCCGGGTTCGCGCTGGCGGACATGCTGGTCGGCAACGTCGACGGCCTGAAGAACTATGTGCGGGCCGGCACTCTGGACGCGGTGCTGGTCCGGCCGCTGCCCGCGCTGCCGCAGTTGCTGCTGATGGACATGCCGCTGCGGAAGGCGCTGCGCGTGGTGTTCGGCTTCGTGGTGCTGGGCGGTGCGGTCGCCGTGAACGACATCGACTGGACGCCGGCCCGGCTCGTCCTGATCGTGGCGGCGCCGGTCGCGGCCTGCGTCTTCTTCGGTTCGATCTTCGTGATCAGCGCGAGTCTGGCCTTCTGGTGGGTCGATTCCGGTCAGATCGGCAGCGCCTTCACCTACGGCGGGCGGGACTTCACCTCGTACCCGATGACCGTTTACGGCGGCTGGTTCCGGGCGCTTTTCGCGTACGCTCTCGGGTTTGCCTTCGTCGCCTATCAGCCGGCGCTGGCCCTGCTGGGCCGGGCCGATCCGCTCGGCCTGCCGGCCTGGGCCGGCTATGTCTCTCCGCTCGTCGCGCTCGCCGCGGCGGCTGCCGCCGCCGGCGTCTGGCGCGCCGGTATTCGCCAATATCGGAGCACAGGCTCATGATCGAGATGCGCGAGCTGCGCAAAGACTTCACGGTACGGGTGAAGGCGGGCCGTTTCCGCCGACAGCGCCGTGTGGTTCCCGCCGTGGACGGGGTGAGTCTGACCATCGAGTCCGGTGAGATGGTCGGCTACATCGGCCCGAACGGTGCCGGCAAGTCCACCACCCTGAAGATGCTCACCGGCGTGCTCACCCCCTCCAGCGGTGAGGTGTCCGTTTGTGGTCTGACGCCGGTGCCGCAGCGCACCCGGCTGGCGCTGCGGATCGGGGTCGTTTTCGGTCAGCGCTCGCAGCTGTGGTGGGATCTGCCGCTCGGCGAGTCGTTCCAGCTGCTGCGGCACATCTACCGGGTGCCGGCCGCCGACCATGCGGCCCGCCTGCGCCGCTGCCGCGACCTGCTCGACCTGGACGAGTTCCTGGACACCCCGGTGCGCCAGCTCTCGCTGGGCCAGCGGATGCGTGGCGAGCTGACCGCCGCCCTGCTGCACGGCCCCGAGGTGCTCTTCCTGGACGAGCCGACCATCGGGCTGGACGTGGTGAGCAAGCAGGCGGTCCGCTCGTTCCTCGCCGAGCTGGGCGCGACCGGCGACGTGACCCTCGTGCTGACCACGCACGACCTGGCCGACATCGAGCGTCTCTGCGAGCGGCTGGTGGTGATCGATCACGGTCGCGTGGTGCACGATGGGACGATCGAGGCGCTGCACGCCCGGTACGGGTCGCGCCGCAGCCTCGTCGCCGACCTGGAGAGGCCGTTGCCGAAGGACTTCGTGCTACCCGGCGCCACCCTGGTCGGGGTCGAGGCGGAGCGGCACCGGGTGACCTTCGCGCTGGAGTCCGCCGGTGCCGGGGCGGTCGTGGCGGGGCTGGTCGCGGCCGTACCCGTGCGTGATCTTTCGCTGCTCGAACCGGACATCGAGGATGTCGTGGCGAAGCTCTACCGCACTACCGGTGCTCCATGATCAGCACGACCCAGGCGGGTTCCAGCGCCTCGTAGCGGTGCGGCACGTCGCCCGGGAAGGTCACGTAGTCGCCCGGCCCCACCTCGACCGGCTCGTCGACCGGGCCGGTGCGGAGCCGGCCGGAGCCGACCACGATGTGCTCGATGCTGCCCGGGATGTGCGCTTCCGCCTCGCGGGCCTCGCCGGGCTCCAGCTCCATCAGGTAGATGTCGCGCCGGGTGTGCGGCGCGCCGGTGGCGAGCAGCGTGGCCACCAGGTCGGCCCGGTCGGCGCGCAGCCGGGTGCCCTCGCCGGCGCGGATGACGCGGACCGGTGACGGCGGCGGCTCGATCAGCCGGCTGAACGGGACGCCGAGCGCGACGCCGAGCGCCCACAGCGTCTCAATGCTGGGGTTGCCGGCGCCCGACTCCAGCTGGGAGAGCGTGGATTTGGCCAGGCCCGCCCGGCGGGCCAGCTCGGCCAGGGAGATCCCGGCCCGGTCGCGTTCGCGGCGCAGGGCGGCGGCGATCAGGGCCAGCGGCGGTGCCGGCTCTTGCATGTTCGCTCCATCGGTCGCATCGTTCGATTTGACGAACGCTCCGCATTCGTTCAGCATATCGAACCATGGGTACGGTAAATCGAACGCTCCGGGACGTCGCCGCGCTGGCCGCGGCGACTCTCGCGGTGGGCGCGTCGTTCGGCGCCATCACCATCGCGTACGGCCTGCCGGCGTGGCTACCCGTCGTCATGTCGGTCCTGATCTTCGCCGGTGGCGCTCAGTTCCTGGCCGTCGGCCTGCTCGCGGCCGGCAACCCGCTCGCCGCGGTCGTCGCCGGACTGCTGCTCAACGCCCGGCACCTGCCGTTCGGTCTGGCCGTCGCGGACACCATCGGCCCCCGCTGGCGGGACCGGCTGGTCGGCAGCCACATCATGACCGACGAGACGGTCGCGTTCGCCCTGGCCGAGCCGGATCCCGCGCGTCGCCGCCGGGTCTACTGGACGGTCGGCGCGACCCTCTTCGTCACCTGGAACACCGGTGTCGTCCTCGGTGTCCTCCTCGGCGGCGCGGTCGGGGACCCGAACGCGCTCGGCCTCGACGCGGCCTTCCCGGCCGGCCTGATCGCCCTGATCCTGCCGTCGCTGCGCGACCGGGACACCCGTCGGGTAGCCCTCGCCGGCGCGGCTGTCGCGGTCCTGCTCACCCCGGTGCTCCCGGCGGGCCTGCCGGTGCTCTGCGCCCTGCTCGGCCTGCTGACCCTGGTCCGCCCGTCCCGTCGCCGTCCGCCGCCGGCCGCCTCCGGAGCTGCCGGAACCGTCGCTGAGGAGGCACGATGCTGATCGCCGCGATCCTGGCGCTGGCCGTGGGGACCTACGCCATCAGGTTGAGCGGCGTGGTGCTGCGCGACCGCCTGGAACTCTCCGGCTCGCTGCAACGGCTGCTGCCGATGGCGGCGACCGCGCTGCTGGCCTCGCTGGCCGGCACGGCCGCGCTGATGGCCGGCAGCGAGTTCGCGGGGATGGCCCGCCCCGCCGGGGTCCTGGTCGGGGCCCTGCTGGCGTGGCGGCGGGCGCCGTTCGTCGTCGTGGTCGTCGCCGCGGGCCCGGCCCCGGCCGGGCGGCCCCCCCCCCGGGCACCCGCGCCCCCCCAAACCCCCCCAACCCCACCCCCCCCCCCCCCCCCGCAACGGAA
>NZ_JBEZZB010000130.1:0-30898 GCF_040638955.1 Actinoplanes sp. NPDC024001 | reverse complement strand
CGCAGGTTCGGGGTAGGACGTCGCAATCCACACCGAACCCGAAGGCCCTCGCCTATTTCAAGATCTCCCCGTCACCAACGTCCGTGGTCAGTACACCTAGCCCTCCCGCCCTCGCTTCCCGCCTCTCGCCTCTCGCCCTCGCCTCCCGCCCTCACCTCCCGCTCCCGGCCTCCCGCCCCGCCGCCTGCCTGCCGGCCCGGCCATCTCCCCACCCGCCGCCGCGCAGGCGCACCCGGCCTGCACCGCCCGGCCGTCGCTCACGCGGGTATCGCGCAGCCCTGCCGCGTGGCGTCGGCTCAGCCGTCGCCCATGCGGGCAAGGAGCGGCGCGTCAGGTGCATGGCCCACGGCCGGCGTGGCCCCGGCGCGGCCCGGCCGTCGCTCATGCGAGTTCGCCCCACCACCCAGGTGACCGGCGGCTCGCTCGGCTGGCACCGTTGGACGTAACGGCTCGCATTCGGTACATGACTGCCAGCCGCGTGTTCCGCGCCCAGCCGGCATTCCGCATCCACCTGCCGGCCGCAACGGGCGTTTCGGCGGGGGATAGGTGCAGGGACCGCTGGGCAGCTTCGCGTGCCGGCGTGACGGGCGTTTCGGCGGCGCGTGAGTGCAGGGCCGCTGGCCAGCTGCACCTGCCAACCGTGACGGCGTGCGAGCCGGAGGAGGGGCGCGGTTTCAGGCCGTGTCGGGCTCGATCCCGACGCTGACCGGTCCCACTCGCAGGATGCCGTCGTTCAGGGGCACGCACCGCACACCACCCCGCCCCCGCAACGCTCGCCACGCGCCGGGCCCGAGCGTCACATCCATCCAGGCGCACGGGTTGGCCGGCCGCCGCACCCGCAGCCGGACCGCGCCCTGCCCCGAGTCCAGGCTGAGAACCGACCCCACCAGCGAGTCCACCTCGATGCCGGCTACCAGGATGTTCCGGCGCACCTCGGTCAGCCCCGCGCCCACCGGCAGCGACTCCCGGGCGATCACGGTGACGCTGGCGTCCCGGTGTGCCGGGTGGGCGTAGTAGCGGTCCCCGACGATGCCCAGACCGGCCCGGATCCGGATCTCCTCGACCAGTTCGCCCTCCGGGGCCGGCGCCGGGCCGTCCGCGGGGCGGCCCTCGAAGCGGTGCACGGGTGAGGCCAGCAACTCCACGATCTCCGGCATGGCCGGAGTCTAGGGCTCAGCGCAGCGCGGACAGCGCCTCGGCCAGCACCTCGGTGGCGTCCTGCACGTCCACCTCGCGGCTCTGCAGCGGGCCGCCGGTCTCGGTGAGCCGCGCCGCCTTGGCGCCGCCGGCGTAGAACGGGGCGAAACCGAGTTCGCGGATGATCCGTGAGGCGGCTTCCCGCGCGTCCGGCTGGTCGGTGCAGACGAACTCGGCGAGCAGCGGATCGTGCCCCCGCCGCCGGGTCAGCACCTCGGCCGGGATGGTGTTGAACGCCTTCACCCAGTGTGCTTCCGGCGCCCATTCGATCAGCGTCTCCAGGCCGCTCTTGCCGCCGGCCCGGGCCAGGAGCCGGTCGGCGGCCTCACCCGGCGGGCCGGTGACCGCGGCCGCGATATTGACCGCGCTCTTGACGCTGGCTCCGGAGAAGGCCCCAGCGCCCGCATCGCCGGCGAGAACACCCGAGAACGCCCCGGCACCCGGCATGCCGGTCGCGGCCGCATCACCGGCGTGGAGCCCAGCGGGCCCCCCGGCCGCGGTGCCGGGGTAGACGCCTGCGTCGCCGGGGTAGAGCCCGGGGGATACCCCAGCCGTGTGGCCCGGGTAGAGCCCGGAGGCCGCCCCAGCCGCGTCGCCGGGGTAGACGCCGGAGGATGCCCCAGCCGCGTCGCCGGGGTAGACGCCGGAGGATGCCCCAGCCGCGCCGCCGGGGTAGACGCCGGAGGATGCCCCAGCCGCGCCGCCGGGGTAGACGCCGGAGGACGCCCCGGCCGAATCACCGGGATAGGCCCCGGAGAACGCACCACCGCCCGGCATGCCGGCCAGCCCGCCGGGCCCCGGTACGCCCGGCACCGGATCCGCCGGATTGGTGGCGTCGATGACCACCTTGCCCTCGATGCCGCCGAGTGTCAGATCGACCGCCTCCTTCGCGGAGGCCCAGTTCGGCGCGAAGATCACCATGTCGCCGAAGGTGGCGGCCTGCGGGACCGTCAGCACCCGCAGCTGCCAGTTCATCCGGTCCACCAGCTCGCGCACCCGTTCCGGATGCCGGGAGGTGACCGCCACGTCATGTCCGCTTTCGGCGCACCACGCCGCGAGTGTGCCGCCGAGCCGCCCTGCCCCGATCACACCGATCCGCATGACCTCAGGGTGCCTGCCCGGTCACCCTTCCGAGTGGGGAACGCGCAAATCGCCGTACAGCATGCGCAGCTCGACGGTGACCAGATCGCCGACGAGGCGGCGCGGGTCGTCGGCGCCGGCGAACGCCGCGGTCCGCAGGTCGTCGATCATCCCGGCGAGCACGTGCGGGGCCGGTCCGTCCGGTGCCAGGCCGGCGGCGCGGTCCCGTTCGATGCGCGCGGCGAGGCGCGTGACGTGGGCGGTACGCAGCCGGGCGCGCCATTCGCCGATCGGCGGGCAGCCGGGGGCGGCGGCCAGCGCCCCGGCGAGCAGCCGGCCGTGGGTCTGCCAGATGGCGGCGAGCGCGGCGAGGGACCGGCGCAGGGCCGGTTCGTCCGGGCCGGTGCCGTCGAGCCACGGGCCGGCGTCGGCGTCGAGTTCGCCGGCCAGGCCGTGCAGCAGCGCGATCACGACGGCGAGTTTCGAGTCGAAGTAGAAGTAGAAACTCGACCGGGAGATCTCCGCTCCGGCGGCCAGCTCGTCGATGGTGATCTCGGCGAGCGGTTTGCGGGCCAGCAGCTCCCGGGCGGTGTTCAGGATCGCCTGTTCGCGCCGGTCGCCCTTGCTGGGGCCGCGGCGACGGCCGCGGGGAACGGCGGGGGGAGAGCTCATGCGATCAACCGTAACCCTTCCCACAGGACGGACTCGACGCGCTGTCGAGTTTTTCGACGTACTGTCGACTAACCACGACAAGCCGTCCCCCGGAGGTAGCCATGAAAGAGATCCGCCTCGCCGCCCGCCCCACCGGCTGGCCCACCGCCGAGACCTTCGAGATCGCCGAGGCGCCCGTCCCCACGCCCGGCGACGGTCAGGTGCTGATCCGCAACCTCTACATGTCGGTCGACCCCTACATGCGGGGCCGGATGAACGACACCAAGTCCTACATCGCGCCCTTCCAGGTCGGTGCGCCGCTGGACGGCGCCGCGGTCGGCGAGGTGGTCGAGTCGCGTGCCGACGGCATCGAGGTCGGCGCGGTGGTCGCGCACGGCTACGGCTGGCGGGAGTTCGCGGTGGCCGACGCGGCCCGGGTGCGCGTCGTCGACCCGGCCGCCGCGCCGACCCTCTCCGCCTATCTCGGCCTGCTCGGGATGACGGGGCTCACGGCGTACGTCGGGCTGCTCGACATCGCGCAGTTCCGCGAGGGTGACACGGTCTTCATCTCCGGCGCCGCCGGCGCCGTCGGCAGCGTCGCCGGGCAGATCGCCCGGCTTCGCGGAGCGAAGCGCGTGATCGGCAGCGCCGGCTCGGCGGACAAGGTCCGCCACCTCGTCGACGACCTCGGCTTCGACGCCGCCTTCAACTACAAGGACGCTCCGGTACGGGACCAGCTCCGCTCCGCGGCCCCCGACGGCATCGACGTGTACTTCGACAACGTCGGCGGCGACCACCTGGAGGCGGCTCTCGGCTCGCTGAACAAGTTCGGCCGGGTCGCGCTCTGTGGTGCGATCGCTCAGTACAACGACGTGGCCCCGCCCACCGGCCCGCGCAACCTGGCGCTGGCGGTCGGCAAGGAGCTGAACCTGCGCGGCTTCATCGTCGGCAACCACAACCACCGGATGCCCGACTTCCTGGCCGAGGTCGGAGCCTGGCTGCGTGCCGGGCAGATTACCGCCCGGGAAACCGTGGTGGACGGCCTGGCGAACGCTCCGGAGGCGTTCCTCGGTTTGATGCGCGGCGAGAACACCGGCAAGATGGTCGTTCGCCTCTGATCAATTTCAGACGGGACGCCGGGATTTTCCGTTCCTGAACGATGGTTTGGTCGCTCTCCCGAGCGGACCCGATACGGAACGTATGGTTGATCGCACTCGTCCGTACGGGTGAGGTCACTGACGGAAAGCAGACACTAGCGTTCCCGTGTGGCGAATCGGTTCCAACTTTGGGGACAAGCGGGCTGGGCAAGCGCCGAGGTGGTCGGCGAGACGCACTACGCCAAGGCGATACGTGCGCTCTTCGGCCGGAACTTCGACCCGCAGGGAACCGACATAACCGTTCCCGTGCAGCTGATACCCGACCGGACCAACCGGCACGACCGCAATGCTGTCGGCGTCTGGTCGGGTGGCAGCCTGCTCGGCCACCTGCCGCGGCCCGAGGCCGCCCGCTATGTCCAGGTGCTCACCTCGCTCACCACCCGCGGGCTGGTGCCCGAGGTGAACGCCCGCATCCACGGGCGGGAGTGGGGCGAGTTCGACGGGCGGCCGCCGGCCTTCGTCGGCACCATCCGGCTCGACCTGGCCGAGCCGCACATGCTGGTGCCGGCGAACTCGCCGCCGGTCCAGGAGCACCGGCTGCTGCCCAGCGGCTCGGCGGTCCAGGTCAACGGCCAGCAGCAGTTCCTGGAGGCGCTGCGGCCGCTGCTGCGCCGCGAGGGTGAGTGCTGGGCCTACGTGACGTTGCACGAGATGGCCGACCACCTGGTCGAGGTGCGGATCGGGGACGCCCGGGTGGGCGACCTGAGCCCGAAGATGAGCGGTGAGCTGCTGCCCGCCCTGCGGCACCTGGCTGAGCAGGGCCTGGTCACGGCCGCACGGGCGATCGTCAAGGGCAACGACGGCAAGGCCGAGGTGATGCTCTACGTCGCGCGGGCCCACGACCTGCCGGAGAGCATGCAGGGCGTGGCCGCCCGGCAGGCCGCGGCCGCCGTCTCCCCGGCCGCTCCGGCGGCTTCGGCTTTCCTCACGGCCGGTTCCGAGGCGTCCGGCCGGGCCCCGTCCAGCTTCTCCTCCTCCGGCGTGGCCACCACGGGACCGGTCACGGCGGGGATGGCATCGGGGAGTGCTGCGCCGGGTCCGGCCGGCAACCCGGCGCCGGCCACCTGGTCCACCCCGAACGAGCCCGCGCCGAGCCGCGCGGCCTCGAACGAGCCGGCGCCGAGCTGGATGCCTCCGGGCGAGCCGGTTCCCAGCTGGGCCGCCCCGAGTGAGCCGGTGCCGAGCTGGGCCGCGCCGAGCGAGCCGGCGGCGACCTGGTCGTCGTCCGAGCCGGCCGGGATGCCGAGCTGGGCGGTGCCCAGCGGCGGTGTGCCGAGCTGGGCCTCGTCGTCGAGCTCGAGCCTGCCGACGCTGCCGTCCACCGGTTCGCTGCCGGGCGGTTCCGCTCCCCGGCTGGACCCGCCGGCCACGGGCACCGGGTCGATTCCGCGGATCGACCCGGCGGCCGCCTCACCCGCGGTCACCGAGCCGATCACGCCGACCTCGGTGCGTCAGGCGGCCGAGCCGGCCCTGTTCGCCGACCTGGCGGCGCAGCCGGTCAGCCCGGGCGCTCCGGACCCGGCCGGCGCGGCGATCGCGGAGACCACGGTCATTCCCGCGCTGACCGCGGTGGTGAAGGGCAACGCCGGCCGCCGCGGCGGCGCCGCCCCGGTCTCCCCGGCGCCGGAGGGCAACCCGCATCCGCCGATCCCGCCGGCGCCGACCGGCATCCGGTTCGCGGTCCCGCCCGGGTGGCCGGTGCCGCCCGCCGGGTGGTACCCGCCGGCCGGCTGGCGCCCGGATCCGTCCTGGCCGCCGGCTCCGTCGGGGTGGCAGTGGTGGGTGCCCACCTGGGAGTGACCTTTTGGGGTAATTTCGGCCAGATTCCGACGTGATGCGGGCCGAAACGTCGGATTAACCCGGAAAATCGCCACGGTGACCCACCTCGCCTTGCTGGAATGGGCAAATGCGGTGGGATGATGCGGATGGCCTGACCGGGCGGCCGGATGCGCGTGTGCGAGGCGTGCTGGAGACCTGGCGATCCGGTCTGCTCGACCTCACCGGCACCAACCCCCTGATCGACGTGGATCCGGCCGGTCCGGGTGTGGTGCCGATCGTCAGCCCGTCTCCACGCAGTGTGGTGGAGGCGCTCCAGCAGGGCCGCGAGTGCGGTTTCCTCGGCATCGAGGAGCAGGCCGAGGGCCCACGGCCACGGGCGGCGCACGTCTTCCAGACCGAGATGGCCGACGCGGACATGGACGCGACGCTGCACGCGCTGCGCCGTACCGCCCGGCGCGACCAGCTGGAGCACGGCCTGGCAGCGCTCTATCTGGCGCTCGGCACGCTGCACTGGCGCGACGGCGAGCAGGAGTACGCGAGCCCGATCCTGCTGCTCCCGGTCGACCTGGTGCACCCGGACCCGCTGGACTACCCGCGGCTGCGGGCCCGCCCCGACGACCCGATCGTCAACCCGGCCCTCACCGTCCGGCTACGCCTCTACGGCGTCGAGCTGCCCGCCGTGGACAGCCTGGCCGCCCTGGACGTCACCGTCTTCTGGGCCCGCCTGGACGCCGCGATCAGCGAGCACCAGGAGTGGCGCACCGACGAGGCGATCATGCTCACCCGGCTCGCGGTGGACCGCGAGGTGATGTACTGCGACCTGGTCGACAACGAGCGGCAGATCCTCGCGCACCCGGTGGTCCGCGCCCTGGCCACCGACCCGGAGTCGCAGATCGAGGCGTTCCGGTTCGACCCGGTCGCGCCACGGCGCATCGACGAGGTGGCCGCCCCGGACGACGTACCCCTGGTCCTCGACGCGGACGCGGCGCAACGTGCCTGCGTGGCCGCCGCCGTGGCCGGCCGCAGTTTCGTGATGCGTGGCGCGCCCGGCACCGGCAAGACGCAGACCGTGGCCAACATGATCGCCTGCCTGCTCTACTCCGGTAAGCGGGTCCTGGTGGTCGCCGAGAAGGCCGCCGCCCTGGACACCGTCCGGGAGCGGCTGGCCCGGGCCGGGCTGGAGGACTACCTGCTCGAGCTGCACAGTGACCGGACCGGCCGCACGCAGGTGGCCGCCACCCTGGCCGCGGCGCTCGACTACATCCCGCTGCCGCCGCCGAGCCTGTCCACCGACGAGCGGGAGGAGCTGCGCGAGCACCGGCGGCGGCTGAACGCCTACTCGGAGGCGATGAACGAGGTCCGCGAACCGCTCGGGCACCGGCTGCACGACGTGCTCGGCATGTGCGCGCAGATGATCGACGTGCCGGCCGCGCCGGTGCCGCCCGCCCTGCCGATCCCGCTCACCACCCAGTCGCTGCAGCACGTCCGTGACGCCGCCGAGCGCCTCGGCCGGGCCTGGCGCCCCGCGGTGCAGGGCGACGACTTCCTGTGGCGGGAGGTGATCGACCGCAACCGCCTCGATGCCCGGCTGCACCAGGCGCAGACCGCCCTGGAGCACCTCACCGAGGCGGTCGCCAAGGACCCGCTGGCGGAGGCGTTCGGCGCGCACACGCTGACCGACGCGATCACCCTGACCACGCTGATCGGGCACGCCGCCCGGCGCCCGGCCGAGGCCGCCGACGAGTGGCTCACCCTGCCGAGCCTGGAGTCGGTGGCACACGCCGCCGAGGGGCTGCTGCGCCACCTCAAGTCCCTGCACCAGGCCGAGGACGCGGTCCGCGCCCGGGCCGGGGTGACCTGGTCGGCGCTGCCCAGCCCGGCCAAGCTGCCGATCGTGCCCAGCCTGGCCCACCTGAACCCGCCGCCGGTCGAGCTGCTGCCGCTGACCGCCGCGCAGTCGCGGGGCCTGGCCCGGCGCTTCGCCGACGAGGCCGACCGCCTGGAGCAGCACCAGCACAGCCTGGACCGGGTCACCGCCCGGCTCGGCCTGCCGAACGTGGTGGCGTTCTCCGACATCGGCCGGGTCGCCGCCATCGTGGACCTGCTGTCCCGGCCGCACAAGCCGGAGCCGGCCTGGTTCGACAAGCCCGGCATGATCGCCGCGCACGCCGCCGCGCGGATCCTGCGGCGTGCCGTGGACGTGGCGAAGGCCGCCGAGGCCCGCGCCCGCGAGCACTTCAACGACGCCGCCCTGCACGAGCCGGTCGACGAGCTGGCCGAGCGGTTCGCCACCGTGCACAAGGGTCTGCGCAAGCTGCGGGCGCCGTACCGGCGGGACAAGCGGGCCGCGGCGCAGATCGCCCGGCCGGACGTGAAGCGGTCCCAGGCGGTGGCGAACCTGAGCGCCGCGGCCGCCTGGAAGCAGTCCATCGAGGAGCTGGACGAGGCGGAACGCGAGCACGCCCGGATCCTCGGCCGGCACTGGAAGCGGCTGGACACCGACTTCGAGGCCATCCAGGAGGGCCTGCGCACCGCCGAGGAGGTGCTCGATGTGACGCCGCCGGAGGCGCTGCCCGCGGTCATCGAACGGGTCAGCGCGCCGACGCCGAACAGCGCGATCATCCGGATCGTCACCGAGGCCCGCAAGGAGTTCGACCGGTGGACCGCGGCCCTGCGCCCGCCACCCGAGCCGGCGCCGCGCCCGCAGCTGGCCGCCGGGCCGATCCACGACGCGGTCACCTGGCTGCGCTCGCACGTGGAGCCGCTCACCGCCGCGGCCGAGCTGGCGCAGGCGTACAGCGCCGCGGCCGGGCGCGACTTCACCCTGGCCGAGTCGGCCGCCGTCGGCATGCTGCGGGAGAGCGCGGCGGACGCGGCCGCGGCCCTGGCCGCCAACGCCGGCGAGTACGCCAAGGTGCTCGGCCCCGCCTACCGGGGCACTCAGACCGACGTGGAGGCGCTGGCCACCGCGATGGCCTGGACCTCCGAGGCGCGCCGGGTCCGCACCGGCGGCGACATCGCGTTCACCCCGGAGCAGGCCAAGGCGCTCGGCAAGGCCCGGCCGACCGACACGCTGCCGTCGCGGGTCGCCGAGTGGCAGGCCGCCCGGGACTGGATCCTGCGCGCCTTTGCCCCGCGCCGGCACCCGTCGCTGACCGCCGCGCTGGACGACTACGAGCACGCCGGCGAGCTGCTGCGGGCGCTGCTCGAGGACAGCCGCGGGCAGCAGGAGTGGTTCGAGTACCAGGCCGCCCGCACCGTGCTCTCCGAACACGGCCTGGACGCCGTGGTGGACTTCTGCGCCCGGGAGGACCTGCCCACCGAGCAGCTGCTGCCGGTGCTGGGCCGCGCGCTCTTCCAGTCCTGGGCGGACACGGTCATCCGCGAGGACGACCGGCTCCCACCGCTGGACGCCGACGGGCGCGACCGCCTGATCCAGGAGTTCCAGGTCTGGGACACCCGGCTGCAGCGCGCCGCCGCGGCGGAGGTGATGAACGCGGTCGACGCCATGCAGCCGTCCGGCGCCGCCGCCGGCGAGGCCGCCCTGCTGCGGGCCTCCGCCGCCCAGCAGGGCCGCCGGCTGCCGGTGCACGAGCTGATCGGGCAGACCCGGCACGCCACCCTCGCGGTCAAGCCGTGCTTCCTGACCGTTCCGGCCGAGGCCAGCCGGCTGCTGCCGAACGACCTGAGCTTCGACGTGGTGATCGTGGACGAGGCGTCCCGGATGCCGGTCGCCGACGCGATCACCTGCGCGTACCGGGCCGCCTCGATGGTCGTGGTGGGCGACGACCGGCAGATCACCGCGGCGAACCTGCCCGCCGGCGACGGCCGTTCGATCCTGGACCTGGCGATCACCTGCGGCGCGTTCCGGGTCATCGACCTGGGCACGCACTACCGCAGCCGGCACGAGTCGCTGATCGCCTTCGCCAACCACAGCTTCTACCAGGGTCGGCTGAACACCTTCCCGGCCGCCGGCCCGGCCGGCCCGGACGCCGGTGTGCAGCTGTTCCCGGCCACCGGCGAGACCGCCCTCGCCGACATGGTCGCCAGCCGGGTCGCGCACCACCTGGTCACCCGTCCCGACCTGTCCCTCGGTGTGGTGGCCTGCTCGCCCGAGCAGGCCCACGAGATCGAGGTCGCGGTGCACGACATGGTCGAGGCGCCGGACGACGACCGGCTGCGCGGCTTCTTCGTCAAGGACCTGGACACCGTGCAGGGCGACGAGCGCGACGTGGTCATCCTGGCGATCGGCGCGGACCTGGGCGGGCTGGCCGGCCCGGACGGCTGGCGCCGGCTCAACGTGGCGACCACCCGCGCCGCCCGGCGCCTGGAGGTGGTCTCCGCGGTCCGCGGCCGCGACCTGCCGGAGACCGAGGAGCTGCGGCACCTCGCCACCTACCTGGACTACGCGGTCCGGGGCGAGGCGGCGCTCGGCATCGAGGACACCCGGCCGGACCAGCAGACCCCGTTCGAGGACTCGGTCCGCGACGTGATCCGCGCCTGGGGCTACCGGGTGCAGACCCGGGTCGGCACCGGCAGCTTTCGGATCGATCTGGCCGTGCGGCGCAACGCCCGGCGCAACTCGCCCTACGCCCTCGGCATCGAGTGCGACGGCACCACGTACGATTCCGCGCCCGCCGCGCGGGACCGGGACCGGTTGCGCGAGCAGGAGCTGCAGCGTCTCGGCTGGCGGCTGCACCGGATCTGGGGCACCGCCTGGTATCTGGACCGGCAGCACGAGGAGGAGCGGCTGCGGGCCGCCATCGACGCGGCCTTCGCCGAGTTCCCCGAGGAGCAGGCGCCGGAGCTGACCGTCACGGTCACCGAGCCGGTGGTCGAGGAGCCGGCCGTCTACACCGAGCCGGAGGCGGCCTTCGCGGAGCCGGCCGTCTACACCGAGCCGGAGGCGGCCTTCGCGGAGCCGGCCGTCTACACCGAGCCGGAGTCGCCGGCTCCGCACGAGGAGCCGGCCGGCTTCGCCGAGCCGGAGACCACCTTCGAGGAGGAGCAACTCGCGCCGGTTGCCGAGAGCGCCGGGTTCGAGGACGTCGCGGTCGAGGACACCGACCTGTACGCGGGAGCCGAGCCGTACGACGTCGTGGCCGAACAGGCCGGCGCCTACCTGGCCGGAGTGGACGACGCGGAGCGCCACGCCGCCGACGTCGAGCCGCAGGTCAGCATGGTCGAGCCGGAGTTCAGCCCGGTCGAGCCGCAGGTCAGCGCGGTCGAGTCGGAGGGCGGCCCGGAGCTCGACGGCCAGCCCGACGTGGCGGCCGCGGTGGAGGACTACCAGAGCGTCCAGCCGGCAGCCTTCGAGCACGTCAGCCGCACCGACGTCGAGCTGGACGTGCACCCGCACCTGACGCTCGCCGAGGAGCCCGCCCCGGCCCGGCCGGCCCGCCGCCGTGCCCGGCCCCCGAGGACCACCCGGCAGCCGGTGGTCGCCGGTACGCCGGAGTGGGCTCACCCGTACCGAAAGGCCCAGCTCACGCCGCTGCCGCCCGGCGCCGGAATGACCGAGCCGGCCACCCATGACCGGCTGGTCGCCGCCGTCCGGGAGATCGCCCTGGTCGAGGGGCCGGTGCACATCGGCGTCGCCCTGCAGCGGATGCGCGAACAGTGGTCCCTGGTCCGGATCAGCAAGCAGGCCCGGGTCGCCGTCGAGAACGTCATCGCGGAGGCCGGCGTGGCCTGGGACGGCGCCTTCCTCAGCGACCCGGACGAGCAGGTCCCGCTGGTGCGCCACCGCACCGACGAGGTGTCCCGCAAGCCGGACCAGGTCGCCGACAGCGAGGTACGGGTGGCGCTGGAGCACCTGGTCCACGACGGCGGGGTGCTGACCGAGGAGGAGCTGCTCGCGGCCACCGCCAAGGTCTACGGCTGGGCCGCCCGCCGCCCCACCGAGCTGGACGCCCGGCTGACCGCCCTGGTGGCAGACCTGGTCACCGAGGGCCGGCTGATCCGGCAGGCGGACGGGCTGGCCATCGGCCACGGCCTGCCGGACGTGACCTCGCTGCCCCGGCACGACGCCGCACCGGCCCGCCGCGCCTCCCGGCCCCGCCGCACGGCCGCCGGCAGGTGACCTGACGGCCACCGTCGTGTCGGGCCCGGTTCATCCGCGATCCCTATCGTCCGGCCACATGGGAAAGATCATCAAGAGCCTCGCCGGGGCGGGCGCCGTCGCGCTCACCCTGGCGCTGGCCGGCAACGCCTCGTACGCCGGCGGCCACGGCCGGGTCACCACGCCGACCCTGACCGGTTTCGCCTCGCTGCCGGCCACCACCTTCGTGCCCGGCAGCGAGCCGTCCGGCAGCCTGGTCACGGGCAACACCAACGGCATCCCGGTGCCCTTCGCCGACCAGCCGATCCAGGGCTTCTCCGGGATCGCCGACAACGGTGACGGCACGTTCGACGTGCTCTCCGACAACGGCTACGGCAACCAGGCCAACTCGGCCGACTTCCTGCTGCGCGTCCAGCGGCTTGCTCCGGTCTTCGCCACCGGCGCCGTGGACGTGGTCGGCGGCCTGAACCTGACCGACCCGAACGGCCTCGTCCCGTGGAAGCTGACCCGCTCCGACCGGGTGCTCACCGGCGCCGACTTCGACGTGGAGTCGATCGTCAAGGCCGCGGACGGCTCGTACTGGATCGGTGACGAGTTCGGCCCGTACCTGCTGCACTTCGACCGTGCCGGGCGCCTGCTCGCGGCGCCCACGCCGCTGGACGGCGTGATCGCGCCGGAGACCGCGGCGCGCACCGGCGTGACCGCCACGCTCGGCGGCAGCAAGGGCTTCGAGGGCCTGGCCGCCTCGCCGGACGGTCGCTACCTGTTCCCGCTGCTGGAGGGCACGGTCACCGGTGACCCGGCGGGCCGCCTGCGGTTCAACGAGTTCGACACCCGGGCCGGGAAGTACACCGGCAAGCGTCACGCCTACCAGCTGGAGAGCCCGGCCAACGCGATCGGGGACGCCATCGCCCTGGACCGGGACCGGTTCCTGATCATCGAGCGGGACAACGGGCAGGGCGCGACCGCCGTCTTCAAGAAGATCTACGTGGCCGACAAGCGCGACCGCAACCGGGACGGCCTGATGGACAAGACCCTGCTGGTCGACCTGATGAACATCGCCAACCCGCGCAAGGTCGGCGGTTTCGGCACGCCGTTCACCTTCCCGTTCCAGACCATCGAGGACGTGGTCGTGCTCGACGAGAAGACGATCGCCGTGCTCAACGACAACAATTTCCCGTTCTCCAACGGCCGCACCCCCGGGGTGGCCGACAACAATGAGTGGATCACCATCGCCCTGCCCGAGTCGCTGCGGCCGGACAAGCGCATCCTGCGGTGATGACCTGGGGTTTCACTCGCCCCGGCGGGTGGAACCCCAATTCCGGGAAAACAATTGGTGAACAGTTTCCCGCGCTGATTCCCGCTTGCCGGAACGGTTTACCTTGTGGGCATGCCGGCGGTCATGGAAGCGACCCGGAACACCTTTGACGATATTGTCCGGCCACAGACGCCGGCCCGCCTGCGACTGTGGACCGGACTGGTGATCGGCGCGGCCGGCACCCTGCTGCTCAGTCTCGCCCTGGTGATGTCCCAGGTGCAGGAGCAGGTCCGGATCATCGGCACCGAGGCGACCCCGCGGGCGGTCGCCGCCGCCGACCTCTACTTCGCGCTCAGCGACCTCGACGCTCAGGTCACCCGGATGCTGCTGGCCGGCGACGCGGACGAGACGGCGAGCAGCCGGATCGACGCCCTCGCCCGGTACAAGGAGCGGGGCCGCCAGGCCGACGCCGATCTGCGCGCCCTGACCTCGCCGGACGCCGCGGTGGCCGGCATCTACGTGGTCGACCTGACCGACGGGCTGGCCGTCTACCGCCAGCGGGTCGGCCAGGCGATGACCGCCCAGGAGCTGGCGGGCGGGGAGCAGCCGGCCGGGCGGCCGGCGGCGGGCGCGCTCGGCCACTACACCCAGGCCACCAACCTGCTGCACCAGCGGCTGCTGCCGGACGCGCAGAAACTCCTCGACGAGAGCCGGCGGGAGCTCGACGAGGCGTACGCGGACAAGCGCTCCACCGAGAGCGCCGCGACCGCCGTGGCCGTCCTGCTCGGCGGCACGCTGCTGGCCCTGCTGGTGTTCCTGCAGGTGTGGCTGGCCCGCCGGTTCCGCCGGCTGCTCAACCCGGCGCTGCTCACCGCGACCGGGCTCAGCCTGCTGCTCCTGGTCACGTCGGCGCTGGTCCTCGGCGCCCAGGAGCGGCGGCTCGCCGAGGCGCGCGACGCCGGCCTCACGCCCTACCTGGAACTCGCCCGGCTGCGGGCGGTCGGCTACGACGCCTCCGCGGACACCAGCCGCTATCTGGTCAGCGCCAACCTGGACCGCTACCGCAAGGACTTCGACGCGAAGGCGGCCACCCTGGCCGGCGGGGTCGGGCGGGTCGCCGGGCCGGAGGCGGAGCGGCGCTGGCAGGCGTACCAGAAGGTGCACGAACGCATCACCGGCCTGGCCGACCGGGGGCGCACGGCCGAGGCGGTCGGCGCGCTCACCGGCATCCGGCGCGGTGACGCGGCCTTCGACTTCGCCTACTACGACGCGGCCGTCGCGGCGGCCGGCGAGGACCGGCGGGCCGGGTTCGACCGGGCGCTGCGGACCGCGGAACTGACCCTCACCGGCTGGGTGACCCTGCCGGTGGTGACCTTCGTCCTGGTCGCCCTGCTGGTGCTGGCCGGGGTACGGAAACGACTGGCGGAGTACCGATGAGGCGCGCGTTCCCCGCGATGGTGGCCGTGCTGGCGCTGGTGGCCGGCTGCGACGGTGCGAGACCTCCGGAGCCGCCGGCGATCGCGTGCGCGGCCGGCTCGGTCTCCGGGCAGGGCTCGTCCGCGCAGACCGGCGCGGTCAACGCCTGGATCCAGAACTACCAGATCGCCTGCGCGCAGGCCGCGATCGAGTACGCGAGCACCGGCAGCGGCGCCGGGGTGCGCGCCTTCCTCGCCGGCACCGGGGACTTCGCCGGCACGGACACCCCGCTCAGTGCGGCCGAGCAGAAGCGGGCCGAGGCCCGGTGCGGCGGGACGGCCGTGCACCTGCCGCTGGTGACCGGGCCGATCGCGTTCGTCTACAACGTGGCCGGCGTCGACGCGCTGCACCTGACCCCGGCCACGCTGGCGGGGATCTTCTCGGGGAAGGTGACGGTCTGGAACGACCCGGTGATCGCGGCCGACAACCCGTACGCGTCGTTGCCGGCCACCCGGATCCAGCCGGTGCACCGCTCGGACAGTTCCGGCACCACCGACACCTTCACCCGCTACCTCACCGCGCAGGCCGGGAAGGCGTGGGCCCACGGCAGCGGCGGGACCTGGCGGGCACCCGGCGGCATCGGGCAGCGCGGCAGTCACCGGGCCGCTGCGGCGGTGGCGCGCACCGAGGGGGCGATCGGGTATGTGGAGGCGTCGTACGCCCGGGTCAACGACCTGCCGGTGGCCTGGCTGGGTGACCAGCAGCGGGGTTTCGCCGCGCCCAGCGACTACGCGACCGGGCGGGCGATCGAGTCCGCCCGGATCACCGACGACCTGCGGCTGGAGCTGGACCCCGGGAACGGCGCCTACCCGCTGGTGACCGTGACCTATCAGGTCGTCTGTCAGGCGGGGGCCGGGGAGGCCACCCGGGGTTTCCTGGCCTATGCCGCCTCCGCTGCCGGTCAGAGCGCCGCGGCCTACGCCGGATCCGTACCGTTGCCGGAATCTCTGCGTGCCCGGGTGGCCGACGCCGTCGCTGGTCTACGCTGAGCAAACGGCTATGGTTAGCGTTAACAATCCCCGGGCGAGGAGAAGGCGAAGTGACATACGGTTCCAAGGCCCTGCGCCAGGCCGTCCTGCGGGCCAACCAGGTGATTCCGGAGGCCGGGCTGGCCCAGCTGACCTGGGGCAACGTCAGCGGCGTGGACCGGGAGGGCGGCTTCTTCCTGATCAAGCCGTCCGGGGTGAAATACGGTGAGCTGACCGAGGACCACCTGGTCCCGGTCGACCTGGAGACCGGCAAGGTCCTCGGCGGTGACCTGCGCCCGTCCGTCGACGCCGAGTCGCACCGCGCCTTCTACCTGGCGTGGCCGTCGATCGGCGGCGTCACCCACACCCACTCCACGAACGCGGTCGCGTTCGCCCAGGCCAACCGCGACATCCCGCTGCTCGGCACCACGCACGCCGACACCTTCAACGGCCCGGTGCCGGTGACCCGCGGCCTGACCGCCGAGGAGTGCGCCACCGACTACGAGCTGAACACCGGCCGCGTGATCGTCGAACTGATCGGCGACGACGAGTCCGCCGCCGCCATGCCGGCCGCGCTGGTCGCCAACCACGGCCCGTTCACCTGGGGCGCGACCCCCGGCAAGTCGGTCGAGCACGCGATCATCTGCGAGGCGGTGGCCGAGATGGCCCTCAAGACCCTCGCCCTGAACCCGGCCGCGAGCATCCCCGACCACCTCGCCGAGCGTCACTTCAAGCGCAAGCACGGCCCCGGCGCCTATTACGGCAACCCTGCCAAGTCCTGACCGCCGTTGCGCACGTCCATGAGGTGGTGCTCCACCTCATGGACGGTGTGCCGGCCCAGCCAGAGCATCGTGCGCACCTCCACAGCCGGCCAGTTGTAGACACCGGTCCGCGCCCACCCCGCCGCGTCCAGCCGGTCGAGCACCCCCGCCATCTCCTCCGCTGAAGCCGCCAGCTCGGCCAGCACCGCCCGGGGTTCCTGCTCGTTGTAGCGCTCGCTCACCGCCAGCTCCGCACGCCCCATCGGCGCGAACTCCGGCTCGTCCTCCCGCAGCGCCAGCGCCACCCGTCCGGCCTGCACCCGCAGCACGTCACGCACGTGACACACATACTCCAACGGCGACCACACCCCCACCGCCGGCCGCCGCCGCGGCTCCGGCACGGCGGCCATCGCCGCCGCAAACCGCGGCCCGGCCTCCCGCAACCGCCCGGCGATCGCCTGCGCCGCGACCTCGGCATAGACGAACCCGCACTCCTCGCACCCATCCACGGGGGCACGGTAGGCAGCCTTTCCGGTACGGGCCACACCTTTCCCAAACGCAGCTACACCTGCTCGTGGCCACCACGCGAGGCCGCAGCCCCTCCCGCCCCCCAGCGCGCCCGCCGGGCGCAAGCACCCCCTCACCCCGCAGACCACCATGCCGCCCCAGCCCCCTGCGTCCCCGTCATCCCGCGTGCCCGGCCGTAGCTGATACTGGTTATGGAGCCGGAGAAGCCGCAATGGGCTACGGCCGAGCCCGCCCCGAGCCCGCCCGGCCGTAGCCCATGCCGGTTGTGGAGCCGAATAGCCGCAATGGACGACGGCTGGAGTGTCCGCTCGTGATCGCATGCCGATGCACGCCGATCTCGGTCAGCCGGCTCTCAGCGCTGTTCCGAGCGCGTACATACAGCCCTGGCCGTCAGCCGCTTCCTCCGGCTGCGCCTGAGAGCTGCCTCGGCCGGCCCGAGTTGACGCTGGCCGTCGGCCGGTTCGCTTGGCTGCGTCTGGGGGTTGTCTCGGCCGGCCCGAGTTGACGTTGGCCGTCGGCCGGTTCGCCTGGCTGCGCCTGAGAGCTGCCTCGGCTGGCCTGAGACGACGCTGACGGTCAGCCGAGCGGATTCCATGGTGACCGGACTGTCCTGGCGGACGGCTGGGCCTGCCGGGCCGTAGCTGGTGCCGAATCCAGAGGTCAGCGGCGGCGAGAGATGGCCGGTCCGTCGCGGGAAGAAGGCTGCATCAGTGGCGGGAGGATGGCTGCGTCAGTGGCGGGCTGACTGGGTGACGACGCGGACCACGTTCTGCAGGCGCTGGCGCAGACCGGCTCCGGTCGTCGCAGGCTCTTCGCGCGAGTTCCCACGCCTGGCCGGTGGCACCCGCAGATTACGCGGTGGGCCGGCCGGCCGGGGCTGCGGGACAGTCGCCGGCTGGACCTGCCGCCAGGTGAACCGCACGCCACCCAGCTCGACCGTCTCGCCCGCCGCGCAGAGCCCCGACTCGCGGCCGTCCGCCGAACGGTCCGGTCCGTAAATGATCATCAGACCGGTTTCGGTCGAGGTCGGCGTGGTGTGTACCGCCCAGACTTCGCCGTATCCGGTGAGGCCGGTCCCGCCCGCGGTGAGCACCGAGGCCCGGCCGCGCAGCGGCACGGTGAGCTGGTGCCCATTGGCGTCCTGAATGTGCAGCGTGCCGGAGAGCCGCGGATTCCCGCGCCGGCGATGCCGGCCGCCGGACCCGGCTCCCACGGTCATCGCCCGCTCGCCAGTCGCGATGACCCGGCGAACCCGACCGGCGACCGTCGATTGCGGCGTGCCGGCGACCACCGATCGCAACGGGCCGACCTTCGAGCGAGGCTGTCCGGCGACCACCGATCGCAACTGGCCAGCGACGGTCGATCGCGGCGGGCCGGCGACCATCGATTGCAGCCGGCCGGCCGCGAAGCTTGAGCAGCCCACGACGGCGCGGCTGGGCGACCGCGACCCGCTGACCCGGTGGGCCTCACCGGGGATGCCGCGAGTCGCGTGTCGTCGTTGAACACCTTTCGGACTGTAACGGCTCGAAGGCGCCGTTAACCGATTTGTCACCGGGGAGTGTTGTCGGATCCCGGACCGATCCGGCCCAGAAACCCCCGCACCACCTCCCACAAGATCGCCGACTCCTCGCTGAACGGGAGGTGCCCGGCCTCGGCGATCTCGCGCAGCTCCGCCTGGGGAATCCCGGCCGCGATGATCGGGAACGCGGCCGGCGGGCACACCAGGCAGTAGCGGCTGACCACCACGAGCGTCGGCGCGCAGATCCGGGGGAGTCGCGGGCGTAGGTCGTACCCCGGGGCGGGCTTGCCGAAGCAGTGCCGCGCGACGGCCGCGGCGAACCGGCTCAGCGGGAAGAGCCGGCCGGGCGCGTCGGCTGATCCTGCTCGAGTGCGGCTCCTGAACCCGCCGTGGGATCCGGCCCGCTGCCCGCCCGGCGTGCTCCGGCTGACCCATGTCGGCGGAGCCGGGATGGACCGCGTCAACCTCTGCCGCCCGGTCGCTGACAGTGATCAGTGACGGGGATACGGCGCCGCCGCGCTCACTCGCGGTACCAGCAGGGGAGCGACCACCACGTCCTCCGGCGGGGCGTCGCCCGGTGGCCGGCCGAGGTGGCGCAGCAGCAGCGCCAGCGCGCGGCGGCCCAGTTCGGCGAAGTCCTGGTGCACGGTGGTGAGCGGCGGCAGGAAGTATCCCGAGTCGGGCATGTCGTCGAAGCCGACGATGCTCACGTCCTGCGGCACCCGGCGGCCGGCCTCGTGCATGGCGCGCAGCACGCCGAGCGCGATCCGGTCGTTGGCGCAGAACACCGCGGTGACCTTCGGGTCGGCGGCCAGGCGCAGGCCCTGCTCGTATCCGGCGGCGGCGTCCCACCAGCCGGCGGTCACCGGCGGGACCACGGCGCCGGCCGCGTAGAGGGTTTCCCGCCAGCCTTCGACGCGGGCCTGCGACTCCGGCCAGTCCGGTGGCCCGGCGACATGGTGGACGGTGGCGTGTCCCAGGTCGAGCAGGTGACGGGTGGCGAGCCGGGCGCCGGCGGAGTTGTCCACCCGTACGGTCGGGAAGGGGCCACCGTGACCGGCGCCGCCCACCGCGACGCAGGCCAGGCCGGCCGGTGCATGGGTGAGCGCCATGATCACCGATGGTTTCGGGGCGATCGCGATGATGCCGTCGACGTCGTGCTGGGCCAGCCGGTCGACCGCCTCCAGCACCGGGCGGTGCGCGAGGTCGCGGACCGTGGCGACGCTGACCAGGTATCCGGCGGCGCGGGCGGCGCTCTCGATGCCGTAGAGCATCGACTCGGGCCCGAACAGGGTGGTCTCGAAGCCGATGATGCCGAGCGTGTGCGACTCGCGGGTGGCGAGCGTGCGCGCGGCCAGGTTGCGGCGGTAGTTGAGGGACCTCATCGCCGCCAGTACACGTTCCCGGGTCTCGGCGCGCACGTTGGGATGGTCATTTATCACGCGGGAGACGGTCTGGTGGGACACCCCGGCCAGTTTCGCCACGTCGCGCATGACTGTCCCGCGTTCCTTGCCCGATCGGGGGGTCCGCCGGGAGCGTGGCTCCGGGCGAACGGCGTCCGGTAGCTGCGCGGGCCGGGTCGCGGACGCGGGCAGAAGGCCGGCCGGTCCGGGTTCCGGCATCGGGGCAGGTGTCGACATTGAACCGTTTTCACCGTGGTCAGGGCCGTGTGGCTTCGATGCTTCCGGCCGGTTGCCAGGTTGAAAAAGGTTCACCGGAGGACTTGTAGCAGGTGACGGTTCGATGACCATGAGCGATGACGCCGTTCTTGCAACCAGTCGGAAACGTTGATCCAGATCTCTTGACGTGATCGATGAGAACGGTAACACTCACGAAACGCAAGCTGTGACCGCGGTCGCAGCGCGGTGCAGAACTTTGCGGTCATGGCTGGTCAGCCAACCGCTGCAAATTTTGTGAACGGTAACAGTTTCGGGAGGTTATGGTGCGCAGGAACATCTCCGCGGCCGTGCTGAGCGGTGTCCTTGCTGTCTCGGTGCTCGCCGGGTGCGGTGGTGGCGGCGACGATGCGGGCTCCGGTACCGGCAGTGGCAGCGGCGACGACAAGATCACCCTCGGGTTCTCGCAGGTCGGTGCCGAGAGCGGCTGGCGTACGGCGAACACCAAGTCGATCCAGGAGTCGGCCGCGGCCGCGGGTATCGACCTGAAGTTCTCCGACGCGCAGGGCAAGCAGGAGAACCAGATCGCGGCGATCCGCAACTTCATCACGCAGAAGGTGGACGTCATCGCCTTCTCGCCGGTGGTCACCTCCGGTTGGGACGCCGTGCTGAAGGAGGCCAAGGACGCCGACATCCCGGTGATCCTGACCGACCGCGCGGTGGACTCGCAGGACAAGTCGCTCTACGAGTCCTTCATCGGCTCGGACTTCGTCGAGGAGGGCAAGAAGGCCGGCGACTGGCTGGTCAAGGAGTACGAGGGCAAGACCGACAAGGTCAACGTCGTGGAGCTGCAGGGCACCACGGGCTCGGCTCCGGCGATCGACCGGAAGACGGGCTTCGCCGAGGCGATCAAGGCCAACCCGAACATCCAGATCGTGAAGTCGCAGACCGGTGACTTCAAGCGGGCCGACGGCAAGACGGTCATGGAGACCTTCCTGCAGTCCACGCCGGACATCGACGTGCTCTACGCGCACAACGACGACATGGGCCTGGGTGCCATCGAGGCGATCGAGGCGGCCGGCAAGAAGCCCGGCACCGACATCAAGATCATCACGGTGGACGCGGTCAAGGACGGCATGACCGCCCTGGCCGCTGGCAAGATCAACTTCATCGTCGAGTGCAGCCCGCTCCTCGGCCCGCAGCTGATGGACCTGGCCAAGAAGGCCGCCGCCGGCGAGACGCTGGAGAAGCGGGTCCTCACCGAGGAGACCACCTTCACCCAGGAGCAGGCGAAGGCCGAGCTCCCGAACCGTAAGTACTGATTGAACCTTCTTCAACGTGGCCAGGGCGGCAGTGCCGGCACTGGCGGACGGCCGCAAGTATCAGCCTGATGCCAGGTTGAAAAAGGTTCACTGCCTGCCCCGCGGGTTGCTCCGGCCGTCACGGCCGGGGCAACCCGCGGCAGCGCGAAACGGAGCACGAATGAGCGCGCAGTCCCCGGTCCTCGAGATGACCGGGATCAGAAAAGTCTTCCCCGGCGTCGTCGCCCTCGACGGCGTCGATTTCCGCCTGTTCCCCGGCGAGATCCACGCCCTGATGGGGGAGAACGGTGCCGGCAAGTCCACCTTGATCAAGGTGCTGACCGGCGTTTACGAGATCGACGGCGGTGAGATCAAGCTCGGCGGCGCGCCGGTGCGGATCTCGGGCCCGCTCCAGGCCCAGCAGGCCGGGGTCAGCACGGTCTACCAAGAGGTCAACCTCTGCACCAACCTGTCGGTGGCGGAGAACATCTTCATCGGCCGCGAGCCGCGCCGCTTCGGCCGGATCCAGTGGGGCGTGATGCGACGGCGCGCCGCTGAGCTGCTCTCCCGGCTCGACCTCGACCTCGACG
Source organism: Actinoplanes sp. NPDC024001 (assembly GCF_040638955.1). Taxonomy (NCBI): domain Bacteria; kingdom Bacillati; phylum Actinomycetota; class Actinomycetes; order Micromonosporales; family Micromonosporaceae; genus Actinoplanes; species Actinoplanes sp. NPDC024001. The sequence continues at coordinate 8,956 of NZ_JBEZZB010000130.1, read as the reverse complement.
TGTCGGCGCCGCTGAACACGTACTCGCTGGCCATTCAGCAGATGGTCGCGATCGCGCGCGCGGTCGACATCTCGGCGCGCGTGCTGATCCTCGACGAGCCGACCTCCAGCCTGGACTCCTCCGAGGTCGAGCAGCTGTTCGCGGTCATGCGCCGGCTCAAGGCCGACGGGGTGGCGATCCTGTTCGTCTCGCACTTCCTCGACCAGGTCTACGAGGTCTCCGACCGGCTGACGGTGCTGCGCAACGGCCAGCTGATCGGGGAGTACCGCACCGAGGACCTGCCGCAGGTCCAGCTCGTCGAGAAGATGATCGGCAAGGAGCTGGCCGCGCTGGAGGACCTGGAGGACAAGGCCCAGCGGACCCGGGTGCAGGCCGCCGAGGCCCGGCCGGTCATCGAGGCGCGCGGGCTGGGGCGGGCCGGGGCGATCGCTCCGTACAACCTGACCATTCACGCCGGTGAGGTGGTCGGTCTGGCCGGGCTGCTCGGCTCCGGCCGTACCGAACTGGCCCGGCTGCTCTTCGGCGCGGACAAGGCCGACGAGGGTGAACTGAGTGTCGACGGCCGGCCGGTGAACCTGCGCAGCCCGCAGGTGGCGATGAAGCGGGGGATCGCCTTCTCGTCGGAGAACCGGCGCACCGAGGGCATCATCGGTGACCTCAGCGTGCGGGAGAACATCATCCTGGCGCTGCAGGCCTCGCGCGGCTGGACCCGTCCGATCCCGCGCAAGCGGCAGGACGAGATCGTCGACAAGTACATCAAGGCGCTCCAGATCCGGCCCGCCGACCCGGAGCGCCCGGTCCGCAACCTCAGCGGTGGCAACCAGCAGAAGGTGCTGCTCGCGCGCTGGCTGATCACCGAGCCGAAGCTGCTCATCATCGACGAGCCCACCCGCGGTATCGACGTGGGCGCCAAGGCGGAGATCCAGAAGCTGGTCGCCGAGCTGTCCGACGGCGGGATGGCGGTGCTGTTCGTCAGCGCCGAGCTCGAAGAGGTCCTCCGGCTCAGCCACAAGATCGAGGTGCTGCGGGACCGGCGGCTGGTCGAGGAGCTGGAGAACACCGCCGACGTCGACGCGGACCGCATCATGCAGACCATCGCCAGCGGAGCAACCACATGACCTCCATCCTGAAGAACCGGCTGTTCTGGCCCTCCGCCATCCTGGTGGCGCTGCTGGTCGTCAACGTGTTCACGTCCAACCAGTTCATCACCGTGCAGGACGGCCACCTGTTCGGCACGCTGATCGACATCCTGCGCGGCAGCGCGCCGCTGCTGCTGGTCGCCCTCGGCATGACCCTGGTCATCGCCACCGGCGGCATCGACCTGTCGGTCGGCTCGGTGATGGCGATCTCCGGCGCCGTCGCCTGTCTGCTGATCAGCGACCTGGGCAACCAGAACAGTGTCGGATCGGTGCTGCTCATCATCGGCGTCGCGATCCTGGCGTCGCTGGCGCTGGGCCTGTGGAACGGCATGCTGGTCGCGGTGATCGGCATCCAGCCGATCATCGCCACGCTGATCCTCATGGTGGCCGGCCGCGGTGTGGCCCAGCTGATCACCGACGGTCAGATCATCAACGTGCAGTCCGGCCCGTACGCGACGATCGCCACGGGCTTCTTCCTCGCGCTGCCGGTGGCGTTCCTGATCGCCACCGCGGCGGTCGTGCTGATCACCCTGCTGACCCGGCGTACCGCGCTGGGCCTGCTGCTGGAGTCGGTCGGTGGTAGCCCGACCGCCAGCCGGCTGGCCGGGATCGGGGCGCGGCGGATCACGATCATGGTCTACGTGGTCTGCGGCGGCTTCGCCGGCCTGGCCGGCCTGATCTACAGCGCCAACATCAAGAGCGCGGACAGCATCTCGGCCGGCAACCTGATCGAGCTCGACGCCATCCTGGCCGTGGTGATCGGCGGCACCGCCCTGATCGGCGGCCGGTTCTCCATCGCCGGCACGGTCATCGGCGCGCTGCTGATCCAGACGCTGACCGTCACGGTCGTCGCCGTCGGTGTGCCCTCCAAGGCCACGCTGCTGTTCAAGGCCGTCGTGGTGGTCGCGCTCTGCCTGTCCCAGTCCCCGATCTTCCGGGAGAAGGTGTTCGGGCGGCTCAAGCCGCGTCCGGCCGTCCGAGCGGAGGTGCCCGCATGACGACTATCGACGTGACTCCGGAGGCCGGCAAGAAGCCCGAGTCGCCGACCAACCCACGCCGGCGGGTCTACCGGCCGAACACCAAGTACATCCCGATCCTCGTCACGCTCGGCCTGCTGGTCCTCATGTACGGCGGCGGCGTGGCCAACTACGAGAACTTCAGCGACCCGAGCGTCGTGGTCAACCTGTTCCGCGACAACGCCGTGCTGATGGTGGTCGCGGTCGGCATGACGTTCGTGATCCTGACCGGCGGCATCGACCTGTCGGTCGGCGCGGTCATCTCGCTCACCACCACGCTGACCGCCACCCTGCTGCAGGGCGGCTGGCCGCCCATGGTCGTGCTGGTCCTGGTGCTGCTCCTCGGTTCGCTGATCGGCGCCGGGCAGGGCGCGGTGATCCACTACTTCAAGGTGGAGCCGTTCATCGCCACCCTGGCCGGTCTCTTCCTGGCCCGGGGTCTGGCCCTGTTCATCAACCAGAGCTCGATCCCGATCCGCGACGAGACGTGGAAGGCGATCTCGGAGTACCGGATCCCGCTCGCCGACGGCGTGGTCACCAAGCCGATCGCCATCGTGGCGGTGGCCGTGGTGCTGATCGCCGCGGCGGTGCTGGCCTGGACCCGGTTCGGCCGCAACGTCTACGCGATCGGCGGCAACGCCGACTCGGCGCTGCTGATGGGTCTGCCGGTGGGCCGCACCCGGATCGGCGTCTACACCATCAGCGGTTTCTGCGCGGCGCTCGGCGGCGTCCTGTTCAGCATCAACTCCACCTCCGGCTGGGCCCTGCAGGGCAACGGCCTGGAGCTCGACGCGATCGCCGCCTGCGTCATCGGCGGTGTGCTGCTCACCGGCGGTTCCGGTTATGTGCTCGGCACGCTGCTCGGCGTGCTGGTCACCGGCCTGATCCAGACGATCATCATCTTCCAGGGTGATCTGAACGCGGCGTGGACGCGGATCATCGTCGGCGTCCTGCTCTTCGCCTTCATCGTCATGCAACGGCTCGTCACAAGAAAGGTGAAGTAGCAGGATGAGCAACGCGGAAGTCTGGTTCCTTACCGGCAGCCAGGGACTCTACGGCCCGGAGACCCTGGATCAGGTCGCCTCGCAGTCCCAGGAGATCGCCCGGACCCTGGACGGTCAGCTGGACGCCGACGTGATCTGGAAGCCGGTGCTCACCAGCCCGGAGCAGATCCTCGACGTGTGCCGACAGGCCTCGTCGACGCCCGGGGTCCTCGGTGTGATCGCCTGGATGCACACGTTCTCCCCGGCCAAGATGTGGATCGCCGGGCTGGACGCGCTGCGTGCCCCGCTGCTGCACCTGCACACCCAGCACAACGTGGCGCTGCCCTGGTCCGAGATCGACATGGACTTCATGAACCTCAACCAGGCCGCCCACGGCGACCGGGAGTTCGGGTTCATCGAGAGCCGGCTCGGGGTGCCGCGCAAGACCGTGGCCGGCCACGTCACCAACCCGGCGGTGGTCGCGCGGATCAGCACGTGGGTGAAGGCGGCCCGCGGCTACGCCGCGATGCGCAGCCTCAAGCTGGCCCGGTTCGGCGACAACATGCGCGACGTCGCGGTCACCGAGGGTGACAAGGTCGAAGCGCAGTTGCGCTTCGGGGTCTCGGTCAACACGTACGGGGTGAACGACCTCGTCGCGGTCGTCGACCAGGTGCTCGACACGGAGATCGACAAGCTCGTGGGGGAGTATCTCGACATCTTCGAGAGCGCCCCGGAGCTGCGGGTCGGCGGGGAGCGGCACGACTCGCTGCGCTACGCGGCCCGGATCGAGCTGGGCCTGCGGCAGTTCCTCACCGAGGGCGGGTTCGGGGCGTTCACCTCGAACTTCGAGGACCTGGGCGGGCTGCGCCAGCTGCCCGGCCTGGCGGTCCAGCGGCTGATGGCCGACGGGTACGGGTTCGGCGGCGAGGGCGACTGGAAGACGTCGGTCCTGGTGCACACGCTCAAGGCGATGGCTCCGGGTGGCGCGACCTCGTTCATGGAGGACTACACCTACGACCTGACCCCGGGCAACGAGGTGATCCTCGGCGCGCACATGCTCGAGGTGTGCCCGACGATCGCCGCCGGCACCCCGCGGCTGGAGATCCACCCGCTCGGCATCGGTGGCCGCGAGGACCCGGTCCGGCTGGTCTTCGACGCCGCGCCCGGCCCCGCCGTGGTACTCGGCCTGGCCGACCTGGGGGAGCGGTTCCGTCTGGTGGCCAACGAGATCGAGGTGGTGCCGCCGACCGAGCCGCTGCCGAAGCTGCCGGTCGCGCGGGCGGTGTGGAAGCCCGCGCCGTCGCTCTCCACCTCGGCCGAGTGCTGGCTCACCGCCGGCGGCCCGCATCACACCGTGCTCTCCTCCTCGGTGGGCACCGAAGAGCTGGCCGACCTGGCCGAGATGGCCGGCACCGAGCTGCTGGTGATCGACGAGACCACCACGACCCGCTCGTTCGCCAAAGAGGTCCGCTGGAACCAGGCCTACCACCGCCTGGCCCGCGGCTTCGGCCGCTGAAACCCACGGTGTGCACTTGCGGCGCGCTCCGCGCCGCAAGTGCACACCGTCGTGGTCCCGCCCGATTGCGGGTGAACTTCGGGCGCGGCCCGCGCCCGAAGCTCACCCGGTGGATCAGGCGGGAGCGGGGGCCGGGTCGGGGGCGGTGGCCGGGGGCTTGCGCTCCAGGGCGGCGCCCTCCACGTCCAGTTCCGGGAGCCAGCGCAGCCAGGCCGGCAGCCACCAGGCGGAGCGGCCCAGCAGTGCCAGCGCCGCCGGGACGGCGATCATCCGTACGATGAAGGCGTCGAAGGCGATGCCCACGGCGAGCGCGAAAGCGATCGGCTTGATCGTGTCGTTGCCTTCGGGCACGAAGGCGGCGAAGACCGCGAACATGATGGTCGCCGCCGCGATGACCACCGGCGCCGCCTGACGGAAACCGGTCACGATCGCCTCGCGCGGCGCCATCCCGTGGGCGTGCGCCTCGTGCATCCGGGAGACCAGGAAGACCTGGTAGTCCATGGCGAGGCCGAACAGGATGCCGACGATGATGATCGGCGCGAGGCTGAGGATCGGCCCGGTCGACCCGGCGTTGACCGCGCCGGCGGCCCAGCCCCACTGGAAGACCGCGACGGTCGCGCCGAAGGCCGCGCCGATGGTGAGCAGGAAGCCGAGCACGCCGACGACCGGCACGAGCAGCGAGCGGAACACCAGCACGAGCAGCACGAACGCCAGGCCGACGACGAGCGCCAGGTAGACCGGGAGCGCGTCGTTGAGCTTCTGCGAGACGTCGATGCTGACCGCGGTGTTGCCGGTGACGTAGACCTCGGCGCCGGACCGGTCGGCGACCGTGTCGCGGATGCTGTGCACCAGGTCGACGGTCTTCTGGTCCTCGGGACCCGACGCCGGGATGATCGTGATGAGCGCGGCGGACTGGTCCTGGCTGGGCCGGGCGGGCGTCACGAGGGCGACGTCCGGCAGGGTCGAGACCTGCTTCTGCACGTCACCGGCGTAGGCGACGGCGTTCGGCCCGTCCACCAGGATCAGCAGCGGGCTGCTCACCCCGGGACCGAACCGGCTGTCGATGATCTCCTGCGCGTAGTACTGGGTGGTGCCCTCGGCCGGGCGCTGGTTCAGCGTGGTCTTCATCGAGAAGAACGGGATGGCGATGACGGCCAGGGCGGCCACCGCCAGCACCAGGCTGAGCAGCCGCTGGCGTACGACGAAATTGGCCCAGCCCTGGATGAAGCCGCGACCGGCCGGCGTCTCGTCGTCGCCGGTCGCCGGCGCCGCGTCGCGCAGTTTGCGCGGCAGCGCCTTGAGCCCGATGAAACCGAGGATCGCCGGCACCAGGGTGATCGCGACGAGCACCGCGATGACGATGGTGGCCGCCGCGGCGATGCCCATCTCGCTGAGGAACGGGATGCCGACGACGGACAGGCCGGCGAGCGCGATCACCACGGTGAGGCCGGCGGTGACGACGGCCGCGCCGGCGGTGCCGACGGCCATCGCGGCGGCCGCCTCGACGGGCAGGCCGCGGCGCAGTTCGTGCCGGTGCCGGGTGACGATGAACAGCGCGTAGTCGATGCCGACGGCGAGGCCGAGCATCACGGCCAGGATCGGGGTGGTCGACTGCAGGTCGACGAAACCGGTGAGGGTGACGATGCCGGCCGCGCCGATGCCCACGCCGACGATCGCGGTGAGCAGGTTCATGCCGGCGGCGACCAGCGAACCGTACGTGAGCGCCAGCACGATGAGCGCGACCACCACACCGAGGATCTCCGACGCGCCGCCGATGTCGGCGGGGTTGCTGAGCGCCTCACCCCGCGCCTCGACGGTGAGCAGTGCCGCCCGCGGCGTGTCGAGCGCGCTGATCAGCGCGGCCCGCTGGTCGTCGGTGACCTCGGACGGCTGGACCCCGTAGGTGACCGTGCTGTACGCCGCGACCTGGTCGCGGGAGACGGTCGGCGCGGCCGCGTCGAGCGGGTTGCTCGCCGACACCACGCCCGGCAGCTTGCCGAGGGCGGCGACCGTCTGGGTGATCGTGGCCGCGTTCTTCGGGTCGGTGATCTTCTCGCCGTCCTGCGCCTCGAACACCACCTGCACGGTCGCGCCCGCCGAGGCCGCGCCGAACTTCTCGGTCATCAGGTCGAGCGCGGTGGTCGACTCCTGGCCGGGAATGCTGAAGGTGTTGGCCGTCGTGCCGGAGAGGGTGGCCGCGCCGATGCCCACGGCGATCAGGGCGGCGAGCCACGCGATCGTGACGGCGACCCGGTGCCGGACGGACGCCAGCCCGAGGCGATGCAACAACGTTGCCATGTGGGGGTTCCTTTTGGTTGGTGTGGTCCGAAGCTCAGTGCCCGAGCGCGGCGTAGCCGACCTCGACGAGGGTGGTCATCGCGTCGGGGGTCAGGTGGTCGCGGAGGGCGACGCTGGCGACCGCCAGCGCGCCGAGGGCCCCGGTGACCCGCAGGGCGCGGGTCTGGTCGCAGAGGAACTCGTCGCCGAAGGCGGCCGCGACGGCCTCCCCGACGGCCTGCAGTGCCGTGCCCATCTCGCTCTCCGGCTCGCTGAGCAGGGAGGAGAGCAGCAGCGCGACGACGCCGGGCTGGGCCAGCGCGAGCTGCGCCACGGCGGTGATGACGGCGCGGTCACGCTCGGCGCCGGTCGGCAGGTCCGCCACCCCGGACGCGGTGTCGCGGATCTGGCCGACGCAGCGCGCGATGACCGCCTCCTGCAGCGCTTCCTTCGTGGGGAAGCGGTGCAGCAGCCCGGTCTTCGAGTAACCCACCGTGTCGGCGATGCGCTGCACCGACGTCTCCTTGAAACCGTGCCGGGCGAAGAGGTGCGCGGCGGCGTCGAGGATCTCGTCGTCGATCTGCTGCTTGGTCGGGCGCGGCATAGGACCACCGTAGACCGTAATGGACCAACCTGGTCCGTGAGGGACCGTGGTGGTCCCCACATCTTCAGGAAGAGTGCCCCGTCAGAAAAGGGGTAAACCCGGCGAGGTACGGGTCCGGGCCGTCCACCGCCGCCCCGAAGACGAGTGGCTCGTCCTCGCACTCGACCAGGTAGGCGGGCAGCCACAGCGGCCGGACCTCGACCTGGTCCGCCGTGACCGGCACGGCGGGCCCGGTGAACTCGGCGACGTCGGGACGGCTCAGCAGCCCCTCGACGGCGGAGCCGGGCAGGGCCCCGGCGCCGGGCACCGGCTCGAACCGGGTGCCGTCGGGCTGGGTCAGCTCGGGGACGGTCAGCCAGGTGAAGCGGTTCGCGCCGGCGTACGGCACCGGCGCCCCGGTGAATCCGTCGAACCGCAGCACCAGCCGGCGCCCCCGGGCGAGCTGGTAGCGCCGACCGTCGGCGATCGACTGCCGGCCCAGATCGGTGAGCGCCAGCGTGTCGCCGTCGCGGCGCAGGTGCCCGATGCCGGCCAGGAACCGCTCGGCCCGGGACACCAGGGACGGCTCCACCCCGAGGAACTCGGCGAGGCCGGCGGTGTCCACCAGGCCGGCCTCGGCGATGGCACGGCACAGGTAGCGGTCGAGGACGTCGTAGGGCTGGCTCTCGCGTACCGTCGCGGTGACCTCGGCGGCCCACATCGGCAGCAGCAGCGGGATGATCTTTTTCGGCCGGACACCCGGCAGGGCGTTGACCCGCCGGGCCACCTCGCGCAGCGGCAGCGTCATGACAGGCGGGCCACGTTGGCGGCGGGCGCCCGGGCCGCGAGCAGGTCGAGGATGCTGCCGCTGGGCGTGGCGGGCCGGCGGCCGGCCTCCCCGGCCAGCACCGCGCGGCGGGCCCGGACCAGCGGCACCAGCGCGGCCGGCACCGTGATCCGGCCCGCGTCCTCGATCACGACCAGGTCGAAGGTGAGGTCACCGTGCTCCGGGCGACCGGCGCCGAGGCAGGTCGCAGCCACCACGTCCGCATAGCGCAGCAGTTCGGGATGCAACTGCCGGCTGGGCCGGGCGGCTCGCTGCCGCCACTCGCGGATCAGCGCGGCCCGGCGGCGCAGCACCGGTTCCAGCTCGGCGCAGCGCTCGGCGAAATCGGTCAGGCCGCCGGGATCGGCGGCCCACTCCGGCACTCGGGTCACCTCGGCGAGCAGGCGGGCGAGCTGGTGCGCGGACCGCTCGGCGGACTCGCACGCCCGGTGCGCGGCCAGGTCCGCGAACGCCGCCCGGTCGGACGCGGCCCGGACCGTGGGGTCCTGCTCGACCTCCCGGTCCAGGTGGGTCTCGCGGTCCGCGTACTCCTGGCGGGCCCGGTTGAGCGCGGTCCGCGCGGCCGCCGCGGCCGGGACCGCCTGCGCGAGCCGGC